>CAZISP010000195.1:0-3510 GCA_964541955.1 uncultured Lachnospiraceae bacterium | reverse complement strand
GCGGATGATGAAACTGCCCTGATCCTGATGCCCGGACTGGCATTTGATCCCGAGGGACACCGCGTGGGCTACGGCGGCGGCTTCTACGACAAATTCCTTGAAGAGCATCCGAACCACAAGCTGGTGGCGCTCTGCTATCCCTTCCAGATGAAGGAACACCTGGAGGTGGAGGAACACGATATTCCCGTTGATCTGGTAATCAGCGCCAGCGAGCTTCGTCTTGCCGCGCCCAGCGATAAATATGCCGTACAGATTGCGGAGTACCGCCGGGCATTTTTGCAGTCCGGCGACTCCATGGACGGAACAGGCTCCCTGTTTCGCATGGAAGATCCTGCCGAATGGCTGAAGCAGTGTGAGGATTTGCTGCACGAGGAACGTGTGCCAGAAGGCTGGGTTCCCAGCAGCCAATTCATTTGTATTCGCGCAGCAGATGAAAGGATCGTGGGCATGATCCAGATTCGCCACCGCTTCAATAAATTCTTAGAGCAGTTCGGCGGCCATATCGGTTACAGCGTGCATCCTGCCGAGCGCGGGAAGGGCTATGCGAAGTGGATGCTGGAAAATGCGCTGCCCCACTGTCGGGAGCTGGGTCTCGACCGGGTTCTGGTGACCTGCAATGCGGAAAACGAAGCCAGCCGCAGAACCATTCTGGCCAACGGCGGCGTTTTTGAATCCACTGTGCGCCTTGAGGAAGAGAATGAGACGCTGGAAAGATACTGGATTTCCCTGTAATGCAAAAGGAGGAACGCGTGATGCGCATCCACAAGCCCCGCGGCCTGAACATTGATGAAAGCTACGCCTGCAGCCGCACCGCTGTGCGCAAATGCTTTGACAAGCAGGAGATTTCCATATCCTGGGGCAATCCTGCGAAGTATCCTTCCGGTTCAAAGCTGTACCGGCAGGCGGTAGAGGGGATTGTGGTCGCCTCCCTCTCGGTAAAGCGCTGGCAGCTGAATCCATCATTCGGCAAATCATTTCGCCGCCCCTTGCCCATGCTTCAGGAGGGCAGGCTGTATTTTTACATCATCGCCGATTCCACATACGCCAATCCCCAGAAGGATTATTTTGCGGAGAACTGCCTGCCCCGCCTGCGGCAGTGGTACGACGCCCGAATTGCACCCGATCTTCCTGTCGGCACAGATGAAATGATTGTGATCTGGAACGGCGAAAAATTCACGATCCGGGAGCAGCTTTGAGCGCCAAGAGATCGCGGATGTTTTGCAGAATGGCTGACCGGTTCCGAGCGTGCCGGTGGGCACATAAAAAGACGGCTTTCGCCGTCTTTTTTCTATTCCACCACGCCCAGGATCAGCGGTTTCTTTTCCGGCTTCTCACTGGAGATGCAGATCGCGCTGCGAATCAGGTTGTACGCGCCCACGCGGTCGGATTGATCATTTGCATGCAGGGTGCAGAGCACATCGCCGCACTTCACCGGATCGCCCACGCGCTTTTTCATTACGATACCGACGGAGAGATCCAGCACATCCGTCTTTTTCTCGCGGCCTGCGCCGAGGAACTTCGCGGCATTTCCGAGGTCGCTGGTAACCATGGAATGGATGTAGCCATCCTTTTCGGCCTTGACATCGATCAGGCGCTTTGCCTTGGGCAAAAGGCCGGTATCATTGCAGACACGGGGATCGCCGCCCTGGGCCGCAATCATTTCAGCAAACTTCTTCAGGCCCTCGCCGTTGCGTATCTTTTCCTCCAGCAGCTTTACGCCCGCTTCCACGCTGGGAGCGGCTCCGGCATTGCGCAGGATGTGGGCGCCGAGTTCGAGGGCAACATCCTTCAAATCGCCCTGCACACGACCGGCAAGGATATCGATGGCTTCCTCCACCTCGAGGGCATTGCCGATGTAATTGCCGAGAGGCTGATCCATATCGGTGAGCAGCGCGGAAAATTTGCGGCCGCTCAGCTTGCCGATGCGCACCATCGTCTCCGCAAGCTGCCGGGATTTTTCGGGCGTATCCATAATCGCACCGGAGCCGACCTTGGTATCCAGCACCACGACATCACAGCCCGCTGCCAGCTTCTTGGACAGGATGGAGGACACAACGAGGGGCATGGAATCCACAGTGCCCGTAACATCCCGCAGGGCATAGAGGTTTTTGTCCGCCGGGGCAAGCTCGGCAGTCTGGCCGATGATGGCGCAGCCAATCTCCGTAACCTGCTTTTTGAAGGCTTCCACGCTCATATCCACCCGCATGCCGGGAATGGATTCCAGTTTATCCAGCGTGCCGCCGGTAAAGCCCAGCCCGCGGCCGGACATCTTCGCCATCTTTACGCCGCAGCAGGCCACGAGGGGCACCAGAACGAGGCTGGTTGTATCGCCAACGCCGCCGGTGGAATGCTTGTCCGCCTTGATTCCGGGGATTTCAGAGAGATCCAGAGTATCGCCGGATTTTGCCATCGCAAGGGTAAGCGCAAGGGTTTCCCGATCGCTCATGCCGTTGACGCAGATGGCCATCAGCATGGCGGAGGTCTGGTAATCCACGAAGGCGCCGTTTACCACGCCATCCACGAAATAGCGGATTTCCGCCTCGTTCAATTCACCGCCAAAGCGCTTTTTGCGGATGATTTCAACAGGGTTCATTCAGCAACGCCTCCTTCAGGGCCTCTTCCCAGGCCTCGCGTTTCTTTTCATATTTCAGGGTATATGCCGGGCTGGTGGAGGGCATGCGGCGAAATACCCGCCCGTCACCCTGCCGGGATACCAGTTTTCGATACATTTCATATGCCGCCGCGCCATTGAAGAGCACATGGCGAATACCGGGGCAGTTTTTATACAGCAGCTCAAAGTCATTTGCCCGAGGCGCGCGGATGGCGCTATCCAGCGATCCCTCCCGTTCACAGCTGTGGGCGCTGTCCCAGAGGGCGATGCGGTGGCGGATGAGCATGAACTTCTTCTCTTCGATGGTTTGCGGCGCTTTTTCGCCGAGGATTTCCGCCATCATGGGCCAGAATGCGTTTCGCGGATGGGCATAGTAAAAGCCCTGCTTCAGGGACTCCACGCTGGGCATGGAGCCGAGGATCAGCACCCGCGCATCCTGCCGCCACACGGGTTCAAAACTGAAAATGCGTTCTCTCATGGCTACGGCAGCTGGAAAAACACCTGGCCGATGGGATCGCGGATGATCAGATCCGCGCGGCCATCCTGGGGTGTTTCGCTCTTGTTCACGAGAACCAGCCGGCTGCCGCGGTAATCATCAATCAGGCCCGCCGCAGGATATACGCTCAACGAGGTGCCGCCGATGATCAGCATATCCGCATTGGCGATGGCATGGAGCGCGCCGGAGATGCAGTCGCCATCCAGGGATTCCTGGTAGAGCACCACATCCGGCTTGATGGTTCCGCCGCATTCGCATTCGGGAACACCGGAGCTGTTTTTGATATAATCGGCATCATAAAACTTCCTGCACTTCATGCAGTAATTCCGGAGCACGCTGCCGTGGAGTTCAAACACCCTTTTGGAACCGGCGGCGAAATGCAGGCCATCGATATTCTGGGTGA
>CAZISP010000194.1:0-3524 GCA_964541955.1 uncultured Lachnospiraceae bacterium | reverse complement strand
AATTCCTGCAATTATTACTTCTACACCATCAGCCACCGCATGGGTATCGATACCCTGTACTCCTATGCGGCCAAGCTGGGCCTGACCACCAAGACCAACATTGAGCTTCCCGGCGAGAGCACCAGCTTCGTGGGCAACCAGCAGATGCTCTATGATCCTGAGCGCGATGTGGAGGATCAGTACACATCCAAGCCCATGCTGGCGGCGGAGGCCATCCGCGAGGCGCTGGAGCAGGTTGCCGTGGAACGCAACACCGAATTCAGCGAGGATACGATCAACAACGCCGTGCTTTCCTTCCTGAAGATTGCCGTATCCTACAGCAAGACCAGCGATTGGTACCAGCCCATCCGCGAAGTGCTGCAGTATGACCTGGGCATCCCCGCGAGCTATATCTCCAACCACTTCATGGTTAACACCTTTGTTACCTACCTGCGCGACCTGTTCTGGGTAGAGAACGAAACCATCATGTGCGGCATCGGCCAGTCCATCACCCAGCTAACTCCCATCGCCGTAGCGAGATACGTATCCGCCATCGCCAACGACGGCATTGTGTACGACGCGCAGATTGTGGACAAGATCATTGCGGCGGACGGCACCGTGGTGCTGGACAAGGAACCCGTGGTTGCAAATATCATCGACGCCGATCCCCTCTACTTCGACAAGATTCGCGAAGGCATGGAGGACGTAACCAGCATGGAGGACGGCGGTACCGCAGGTAAGTACTTCCAGGAAGCGGAGCACGAAATTGCGGCGAAAACCGGTACCTCCGAGCGTACCGACCTGGACGTTGAGAACAACGCATGGCTGGTATCCTACGCTCCCATCGACGATCCGCAGATCGTGGTTGTGGTTTACATCCCCAACGGCTATTCCGGCGCCATGGCTTCTCCCGCAGCGGTTCAGGTAATCGACTACTACCTGAACAGCCTGGACGATGTGGAGAATACCCAGGTGGCCACCGAGTATTCCATCGCGGACTGACGCAGATTTATGCGGGCGGAACACGCTTTTCCGCCTGCAGCAACGCTTTTCTTACAAGGAGCAAGAGATGTTTTCTAGAATTGTAGCGTTCTTCAAGAGCCTGCGCGCCAACCATTTTGAGCGCAGCCTGATGCGCTATTTTGACTGGCCGCTGTTTTTGACCGCAATCGCCATATCTCTCTTTGGCGTTGTTACCATCTTCAGCGCCACCAGTTCGGAGGTTACGGAGACGCCGGCAACCATTATGGAAATGCTGAGCACCCAATCCCTCACCTACCCCCGCCTGCAGCTTACATGGATGATCGTGGGCATTGTGGCGATGTTTGTGCTGATCTTCTTCAGCTACGACATCTACGGTAAGTATGCAAATACGCTGTACGTAATCAACATTGCCATGCTGATCTTCACGCTGCTCGCAGCGCAGGCCGGCCGAGGCGGCATGACCGCCTTCTTCAATTGGGGCGGCGACCGCGGCTTCCAGCCTTCGGAATTTGGCAAGGTATTTATGATCATCGCCATGGCAAAGGCCTTCTCGGTGCGCATAAAGCCGGTTATGACCCTGCGGGATGTAATTCCCCTGGTGCTGTTCATGGGTATACCGATGATGCTGGTTATCGCGCAGCCGGACGTAGGCACCGCGCTGGTGTACCTGGCGGTATTCTGCGTAATGGTATTCGTATCGGGCACAAACTGGAAGCTGATCGCAGGCGTAATCGCGTGCGCGGTGCTGATGGTGATTCCCATCTGGTACTTTATGAACAATTCCAGTTCCGATAATTTCCGCCTGACCCGAATCCTGATCTGGCTGGATCCGGAATCTTATCCTGATGAGGCGAGACAGGTTATCAACGGCCAGATTGCCCTGGGCTCCGGCGGCATGTTCGGCAAGGGCTTGGTATCCCCCGGCAGCTTCGCATCGCTGGGCTACATTTCGGACGACCATACCGACTTCATCTTCGCCGTTGTGGGCGAATCCTTTGGCCTGGTAGGCATGAGCCTGCTGGTGCTGGGCTACATCTTCCTGTTGGGCCGCCTACTGTACCAAGCGGTAAAGATTGAGGATCCCCTGGGCTCCTATCTGGTGATCGGCGTATTTGCCATGTTCCTATTCCATGTGGTGGAGAACATAGGCATGGTTATCGGCCTGCTGCCTGTCACAGGCATACCGCTGCCCTTTATGAGCTACGGCGGTTCCAACATGCTTACGAACATGATGGCCCTGGGCCTTGCAGAGAACGTAATCATGCGCAGCCGCAAGAAGGACAGCCACCGCCGCGTGGGCGTCGGCCGCAGCCGCAGGCTTTGATCCTTTTGTCCCCCGGATGAAAATTGTCCCTCCTGTTTGCATACCTTGTGCTGACAGGAGGGATTTATTATGGCTTCAGACGAATTGAAACTCGTGATTCATACTTCGAACGCGCCGCAGCCCGCACCCGAAGCGCCTAAGAGCCGCAAAAGGATGCGAATCCGAACCCGGCTCACATTCCAGGAGCGGCTTCTGCGCAACAGCTGCCTTGCCTGTGCGGTGCTGCTGGGCGTGCTGGCGCTGGGCAACCTGAACCAGCCCTGGGCACGTAAGGCCGCCGATTCCATTGAGCAGGCCCTCACCATGGAGATTGACCTGGATGAATCCCTGGGACAGCTGAGCTTTGTGCAGCGGCTGATGCCGGAATCGGCGCTGGTGTTCTTCAACCTATCCGGCAGCAGCGAGCTGCAGCCGCCGGTGCAGGGAGAGATCAGCCACATTTTCAGTCCGAACCAGCCCTGGCTGATGTTCAGCTGCGACCCTGGAGCGCCGGTATGCGCTGCGGCAGACGGCACCGTCGCCGCCATCAGCCCGCTCTCCGACGGGAGCTACGCTCTGCTGATTGATCATGGCGACAGTCGCGAGACCGTTACCGCCTGCCTGCAGGAGATCAGCGTGCAGGTGGGTGACAATCTGCTGCGCGGCGCGGCCATCGGCACCGCCAGCCAGAGCCTGTTCTTTGAGCTTCGGGAGGGCGGCGAGGCCATTGATCCCACGGAGCTGCTGGGCCTGTGATTCGCTTTCAGGCATTCGGGGTGCGCTTCTGCCTGCCGCTGCTCAGCCTGCTTGCCCCGATTCTGGCGCTGCAGCTCGGAATGGAGGGAAGTATGGCGGGCATCGGGCTCTCCCTGTGCGCGCATGAGCTCAGCCACTTGCTTGCCGCGAAGCTGATGCGGGTGGGGATTTCGGAAATACGCATTATGCCCTTCGGCGGAAGCGCAAAGATTGAAAATCCATACTTCCTCTCCCCTGCCCAGCTGATTGCGGTGGCTGCCGCCGGACCCGCCGGCAACCTGCTGCTGATGATGGCTGCCGCCGCCCTCTGCCACTGGGGATTGATGGGCATTTTCTTCTCTGCCGCAATGATGCAGCCGAGCCTTGTGCTGATGCTGTTCAACCTGCTGCCCGCGCTGCCGCTGGACGGCGGAAGGATACTCTATGCGTTGCTCAGCAGGCCGATCGGCCAGGAACGCGCACTGAAAATTGGGCTGGCCTTCGGCTATATCCTCGCCGGAGT
>CAZISP010000193.1:0-3532 GCA_964541955.1 uncultured Lachnospiraceae bacterium | reverse complement strand
GGAAGCAGGAAGATATCCCGATTAAAAAAAACAGACTGAGTCAAGCTGAAGTTATGGGGCTTGGGGCAAAGCATACAGGGTACGCTGAGACGGATCTTTTTGTCGGGTCCGTGCTTCTCCATGACGATCTGAAGCTCGCTCTTGCCGCACTCGCACTTGAGCTTTATCATGTCCGCACCGATAACAAACGGATTCACGGCGCTCATCACGCCACCGCCGCAGTGAGGACAGCGGTAAGCCACGGTTGTGCTCTTGGGTTCGATTACCATATGGATACCTCTCTGTTTTTTATCATTCTATGGGAAAGCCGCGCATCTTGACACAAACGCATCTGCCCCGGGGATTTCGTTGGGGAGCACCTCTTCCGATGTGCTCCCCAAGGCAAAAAACATATTAGCAGTCGATAGCCTTTGCAGCCTTTGCACTGTATTCAACAGTGTAAGCCGCCTTTAATTCCTCGTACTTTTCCTCGGCGATCTGGTTGTAGTATGCATCGTAGCAATCCGCATACCAAGCCGCCTTGCCGTCGCCTACGAAGTACATAATATGCTGACCGTAATCCGTCTCTACGATATCAACATCGCCCACGTTACGCTCGTCGGAGAAGAGCCAATCGTTGAACTCTGTCACCATGTCGCCCTCGCGAACGTTATCATAGAATACGCTGGAGTCCTCCGTATACAGCTCACCGAGAGCCTCAAAGCTCTCCTTGGTTCTGTCGCCCGTGTTGTACTCGGAAAGAACCTTCTGAGCCGCCTCAAGTGCGTCCTCAGACGATCCGTATGTGTCGGTCTGGAACAGAATATGCCCAACGTCCTTGGTTTCGCTCTCGTCGCGCTCCGGGTCGCTGAGAAGAACGTATACGGTTACCGTGTACTCATGAGACTTAACCGTATCAGCCTCTTCGCCTGTTCCCTTGTTTTCCGTGTTTTCCTCGAAGATCTCGGCGTCGCCGTTCACACGTGCGAAGCCGCCGTCGCTCTCCTCAAACATCCACTCCTGAATGTCGCCCGAAACATCACTGTAAGTAACGGTCGCTTCAACAACGTCGTCAAGAGCGGTCGTTTCATCTTCTTCGCTCTCCTCCTCGGTTGCGTCCGTATCCTCGGTTGCATCCGTATCCTCGGTTGCGTCCGTATCCTCGGTCTCCTCTGCCTCAGGCTCTATGCCCTTGATCTCGCTGAGAATAGCCTTGAACTCCTCGGATGTCTTAGCCTCTGTAAGCTTGAGAAGAGAGTTCTTGAACTCTTCCTTCGCTGCCGCGATATCTTCGTCGGTCATGCCCTCGGTCTCGATGGTGATCGATTCGGAGTAGGAAATCGTGTCGAACTGAGTGTAATCAACCTTATTCTCTTCGTAGTAGCTGTTTACCGCATCCTCCGTGATGCTGTCCTCAAGCTCTGCCATAAGATCCGTGCTGTATCGCTCTGCAACGGTGGAGATCTCAAGGAAGGAACGGATATCCTTTGCCTTAACGCCCTGACCGTAGTTTGCGGCGATGTAGGAATCAACGGTTGTTCCGTAGTAGCTTGCCATAAGCTCAAAGGAAGCGATAGTGCTGTCGATAGAGCTCTTGTCGTCATCCGTCAGCTCATAGCCTGCGGCGTTTGCCGCCTCGGCATATATAAGCATCTGCTCAACTGTTTCCTTGGTCTGGGAAATGAAGTAATCAAGCCATGTCTGATCATCGCTGTACTGCTGCGCAGAAAGCTTTTCAGACGTGTCGATTCCGATATAGTCAAGCAGACCGTACTGCTCGTACTGCGAGAGATAATTGTTGTAGGAGGCCATTACCGCATACTGCATCATTGCGCCGTTGACCTCGAAGTTCTCGGATCTCACAACGATCTTGGAGCGGAGACCGATACCGGACTTTTCACAGGACTGGAATGCAAAGAGAAGAATTCCACCCACGATGATAAGCACCAGTACAATAGTCATAATCGTGGAAAACAAATCCACTTTCTTTTTTGTCTTTGTAGCCATTTCAGGGTACCACCTTAATTTTATTTTTCTTGATGTCCTTACAAGGATATATCTTATATATTATACCTGTTACGCATGATGATTTCATGAATTGTTTTTGAACACAAGCTGAATTTTTTAACATTTCTCTACACATAGTGTTCAAAAATTATACATTCATTATAATAGGAAGCACCATGGGCTTGCGCTTCGTTTTGGAGTAAAGGTATTTTGAAAGGTCGTCCTTCACCTTTGTCTTGAGCTGCATTCTGTCGTAGTGCCTTGCATTGAGGCTCTCGGATATTGAACCTACGGCTATTTCCTTTATCTCGTCCATAAGTGCCTCAGACTCGCGCACATAAACGAATCCACGGGAAACGATATCGGGGCCGGAGATAATAAGCCTGTCAGCCTCGTCGATAGTCGCAACCACAACGATAAGTCCGTCCTGAGACAGGTGGCGGCGGTCACGGAGAACGATATTGCCAACGTCTCCAACGCCGAATCCGTCAACCAGCACCTTACCCGCGGGAACGGTGCCTGCCCATCTTGCGCCCTTTGCGTCGATTTCAAGAACCTTGCCGATCTCGGAGATAAAGATATTGTTTGCGGGAATGCCCATGGACTTTGCCAGCTCGCAGTTTGCCGCAAGATGCCTGTACTCGCCGTGGACAGGCATGAAATACCTCGGTCTGGTGAGCCCCTGCATGAGCTTCAGCTCCTCTTGGCAGGCGTGACCCGAAACGTGGACCTCAACCACAGCGTCGTGAAGAACGCTGATACCGTTTTTCGTCAGCTCGTTTATGATCTTTCCGATAAGCTTCTCGTTTCCGGGTATGGCGCTGGAGGACAGGATAACCAGGTCCTTTGCGCCCAGCTTCACCTTGTCGTGGTCGGAAAACGCCATTCGATAGAGAGCGGACATAGGCTCGCCCTGGCTACCCGTGGTAATGAGGGTTATCTCCTCGGGCTTATAGCGCTTCAGCTCGCCGATGTCGATAAGGAGTCCCTTGGGAACGTTCATATACCCGAGCTCGGTGGCAGCACCGACGATATTGAGCATGCTTCTGCCCGTTATCGCCACCTTGCGTCCGTGCTTTGCGGAAATATCGATTATCTGCTGAACGCGGTGAACGTTTGAGGAAAAGGTCGCAATAACAAGTCTCTTGTCGCTGTTCGTTGAGAAAATGTAGTCAAGCGATTCGCCCACCTTTTTCTCGGATGGGGTCATCCCGGGGCGCTCCGCGTTTGTGGACTCGCACATAAGCATAAGCACACCCTTCTTGCCAAGCTCGCCCAGACGGGTAAGATTCATCATCTCACCGTCGATAGGAGTAAGATCGAGCTTAAAATCGCCCGTATGAATGAGAGTTCCGAGCGGAGTATTGATCGCAAGACAGCAGGCATCGGCGATAGAATGGTTCACGTGAATGAACTCAACGCTCATCTGCCCTGCCTTGATCGTATCCCCCGCCTTCACGGTTTTCAGCTTGGGTGTAGCGGGAAGACGGAACTCCTCCAGCTTGTTTTTGATAATACCAAGCGTCAGCATGGTGCCGTAAATGGG
>CAZISP010000192.1:0-3543 GCA_964541955.1 uncultured Lachnospiraceae bacterium | reverse complement strand
CTATGGGAAACTGCAAGAGGTATGATTAGGTTGTAAGGAGTCGTTGGCAAGAAGCAGTTTTGTTTTTGATGGAACCGCCACTGGTTACAAAATAAGAACACATCGAAAATCTATGGGAAACTGCAAGAGGTATGATTAGGTTGTAAGGAGTCGTTGGCAAGAAGCGGTCTCGTTTTTAGTGGAAAAGTCATTGGTTACAAAATAAGAACACATCAGTAATTATAGCGTACGTTCAGCCTGTATTCAAGCGAATAGACGGTTGTTTTTCGGCGAGACAGTGCGGTTTCCAACAGCCAAATTGCAGAGTTGATCGATCGCAATTGCTACAGGTCAGCAAGTAACATAGGAGTGTCCACAGTCACAGACTGCTGAAAATATAGTATGGAGGGGTAGATTAAATAATGGCACATCTGAAAAAATACGCAAGGCATGAAGTACACAGGATTTTGCGTCACAACGAACGCAAAACTGAGCACCCAATCAATAAAGACATAGACCCATCCCGGTCCCACTTGAATTACAGCTTGATCAAAGACGGAAAGACGGCGCAGGAGCGATATCGCTCAAGAATGGATCAGGTGTATTGCTACAACAGATCTGACGTGAAGACGCTTTGCAGCTGGGTGATCACAGCTCCCAAAACTTTGGATGAGGCCCGGTATAAGGAGTTCTTTGAAGCAAGCTATGAGTTCGTGAAAGAACGGTATGGAGAAGAAAACATGATTCAGGCCCAGACCCACTTCGACGAAACTTTTCCTCATTTGCACATAACTTATACTCCAATTGTGTACGATCCCAGACATGACAGAGAAAAAGTTTGCGCCAATGAGCTTAACAACAGGTTGGACCTGCTGACCTTTCACAGAGAGTTGGAAGAGCACTTGTTGGAGCACGGCATCAAAGCAGATGTGTATACCGGCATCACAAAGGCCCAGGGCGGGAACAAAACCATTGAAGAGTTAAAAAGGGAACGGGATCAGACCGTTGAGCGAGACAAGGAAAACGATAGGAAGGAGGTTGAGCAAAAACATGATGTGGATGAAAGAAAGCTGTCAAGTGAAGAAGAACGCCACTTCAAGTGGCAGGAGTATGTGTCTAACCCCTGGGACTTTACCCAAAAAGCTCGTGAAGATGACGAACGAGAAAAAGAATAAACCCAAGACAAATTTAAGAAAGAAGGCTAACTGAAATGAAAAACAATCAACCTACTATCCCCGAGCTCATCCACATGTTTAAAGCGGCAGAACCCTGGCTCCTCGGCCTGATCCTGTTGATGGTGCTGGCTCTGATCTATGTGATGTTCAGCAAGAAACATGGCGAATATAAGCTGGCGATGCGGCTGGATTCCGTGAAGGGCATCCTGTTTGGCAAGCTGCATGGGATCGCCTACGCATATTCGCCTGAGGAGAGCGAAAACCATGCCATCGTGTTCGGCTCCAGCGGTCAGGGAAAGACCTCCGCGATCCTGATCCCCACGCTGCGAAGTCTGGAAGGCGGCTGCCTGACCCTGGACATCGCCGGAGATATCAACCCCAATGTTGATAAGGCGGACAAGCTGGTGTATGACCCTACCTCCTTCAAAACGATTCCATACAATGTGTTTGGCCCCATCGATGCACTGAAAACCGATACAGAAAAGAATGAGGCACTGCGCAATCTGGCCCATCAAATCGTGAAGCAGGACTCTAATGCGGGCAAATCTGATCCCTACTTCATCGAGAGCGCACGCAATCTGTTTACCGCAGCTCTGATCTCCTTCTACCACATGGGAGCGGACTTTACGGATATCTGTAATGTCGTCGTCCACAATGAGTACGATGAGCTCGAACACCAGATGATCAAGGCTGAAGTTGCGGCTGCGCTGCCTTTCTTCCGCCAGATCGGCGGCGGAAAGCCTACCACGAATTCTTACATCATGCAGGAGCTGGTAAATAAGCTCAACGTCTTTGTGACTGAGCCGGTATGCTCCTCCATCCGCCGCCCCAAGGATGGCGAGCTCTGCTTTACACCGGAACGCCTGGAAGACCACAGCGTGTTTGTGGTCCTGCCCCAGGAAAAGCTGGAGATGTACGCACCTCTCGTGCGTCTGATCACCGACCAGTGCTTTACCTATCTGTATGGCCGCCCCAAGGAGTTTGAGCGGAATATTCTGGTCTGCCTGGACGAGTTCACCGAGTTCGGTGGCATCGACGTGGAAAAGGCGCTGCGTTTGCTGCGTAAGAAGCGCGTCAGAATGCTCCTGCTGACCCAGTCTGTGTCTGACCTCGATCGAGTTTATACAAAGGAAGGCCGCAAGTCTATGCTGAACAACATCCGCCTGAAGTGCGTGATGGGTATGTCCGACCTGGATGAGCAGAAGTACTTCTCTGAGCTGATCGGCGAACACAACGTAAGTAAGTCTGACGGGAAGGGTGGAAACAGGGAGGAGAAGGAGCCCTGGTATGGACCCAAGGATCTGGAAAAGCTCGGAAAAAAGCTGGTCCTGGTCCATCCCGACGGCCACACTGCCCTTAGGAAGGCAAACTACTGGCGCATGCGTGTAAGCAAGCGCAAGAAGATCAGCAGTCGCTGAGTTGGCAAAAGGCTGCTGCCGGAGCCGCAGGGGTCTGGTGAAGGAATGTGGTCAAGCATTCTATCCAAAGACTCCTGCCGGCCCCGGGAAGGAAAAGGAGGACCAAGATGTACTTTGACAGCAGTTAATGGTTTGCGCTGCAGGCTGATCCTGCAGCACAGTACGAGCATTGCTTTTGGTGCAAGGACAAGCAAGGTGAGCCCAAGTGGCAGAAAGGCAGGGTGGTGCCTATGATTTAGACAACCCTCCACACTCCCATATAACGGGAGCGTGGAAATCAACCGATACCCATTCATTGCCCTTCAAAGGAAAAATTTAAAATAAGGAGCTTACAAAATGAAAAACCATACAATCGACAAGCTTCTGAAGAAGCTGCAGACCGATCCCAAGTGGAAGGAGGTCATGCGCCGTATCGAGGATGATAACAATACCTCGCTGGAGGCCCTTGTGCCCGCAAATAGCGTTGCGCGAGTAATCCTGGAGCGGGCGCTGCGCTCCAAGAACATCTCCAACACCATTTTCTCTGAGATCTTTAAGGTCCTTTCTAAGATCTGGAGTGATGTTAATCGCGAAAACGCAGCGGCGTTGTTCGCAAACTTTCGTGACTGCGTCTACATGCAGGATACCCTGAAGATCCGGAAGGCCGACAAAGCGATCGTGGATAATATCCATAATTGCATCGATGCTATCGGCGAGGCATTCCTGTGCGATGCAGAAATTTACGACGAATACGCACGTCTGTGCCGTATGTGCCGCTTCAATAAGCTCAAAGACTGCCATGAGAAAGTCGATATCGGTGATAAGGCGGTTCCCGAAATGATCGTTCAGCTGATGCTTGATGAATGGACTGAAGCTCGCGAGTTTGCTTCTGCTCCTGCGTTGGCTGCTGCTCTGGCAGACTTGTATGTAATGCCTGACGACCCTGAAAATCTGCACGCAGCATTGGTTTCGCTGGGCACTGCTGCACGCAT
>CAZISP010000191.1:0-3548 GCA_964541955.1 uncultured Lachnospiraceae bacterium | reverse complement strand
GGTCTTCAGAGTACCGTTCATGACCTTGAAGAAGGACATCTTTCCGACGAACGGGTCAACAACCGTCTTGAATACGAATAGGGAGGTCTTGCCCTCGGGATCGATCTCAACAGGCTCGCCGGACATATTCTTCTCGGTCTTCTTTGCGGTGTGGCGGGGGAAGGATGCATTGATAGCGTCAAGCAGGCTTCTTACACCCCACATCTTGGGAGACGCGCCACAGTAAACGGGAACGATAGTTCCGTTGATAATACCCGTATGAAGAGCCTCGACCGCCTCGTCGTGAGTAATATCCTCGCCGCCGAAGTACTTTTCAAGCAGAGCCTCATCAGTCTGAGCGATGGCCTCGTTGAACGCCTCCTTATAAGATTCTGTCAGCTGAACGTACTCGTCCTTCATGGGAATCTCAATCTTACGTCCGAGCGCATCATACGTAAACGCCTTCATATCCATCAGGTCGATCATTGCCATGTCGTCCGCAAACTTAACGGGGATAAATACAGGGCAAAGCGCGTGGCCGAATTCCTCGTGCAGCTCACTAAACAGCTTGCCGAAATCCGCATCGGGATCGTCGCACTTGGTTACGAAGAACGCCTTGGGGATGCCAGCGCCCGTTGCATATTCCCACGCCAGCTCGGTGCCGACCTCAATTCCGCTTTTTGCATCAACAACGATAATTCCGCTGTCCGCGACTCTGATCGCCTCCATCTCCTCGCCTACAAAGCCCAGGTAACCGGGAGCATCTATAATATTGATCTTAACTCCGTCCCACGTAACGTTGGCAACGGATGCATTTATCGAATAGCCGCGAGCTACCTCTTCGTCGTCGTAATCGCTGACGGTATTTCCGTCAGTAGTCTTTCCCATTCTGTCGATTGCGCCGCAAGCGTAAATCATAGCCTCGGCGAGGGACGTCTTTCCTGAGCTGCCGTGTCCCAGCAGTGCGACGTTTCTGATCTTTTTGGTTTCAATAGTAGCCATTTTTAGTCACCATAGTGTAATTCGGGGGTAAACGAAAAACAAATCCTTCCTGTTAGTATTGACTCTCGGCATTTTTGCCGATTACCTTTTAATTATACATGGTTTTTCCTCATTTTTCAAGAGGTATTTTTGTGTTTATCAGCCACCGAATATAGAAATTTCAGCCTCGTTTTTGTGCAATATCAACAATGTTTTTCTCGGTTCAAACGCTATCAAAACGACAGAACGTTTGGCACAATGACTGTTTTTTACAATAAATCGCCTGTATTTTATCTTGATATTGACCGCATAAAACAATATAATGAAATCGAATTTTTTACAGACTTAAAAGCATTACGGTGAAAATATGATAATTACAAACGCACGTCTGATCCTTCCCGACAAAGTAGTCGAGGGATCGGTAGAATTCAACAACGGCATAATAACACACATAAGCGAGGGCGACGCGCCTCTCGGTCAGCATGAGGCAATCGACGCCCGTGGAATGTATCTTTCCCCCGGATTTGTGGACATTCACACACACGGCGGCGGTGGAATCGATTTTATGGACGACGAGCCCTACACAAAGGCGCTGAAATTCCACGCGCTGAGCGGAACCACTTCCCTGCTCCCCACCGCCATTACGGCACCGCCCGCCCTGCTGCGCAATTTTGCCGCACGGGTACGGAAAGAAATCAGAAACCAACAGTCGGGGGATTTTGAGGGCGCGCGAATTTTAGGTGCTCACATGGAGGGGCCCTATCTGTCGGTCAAAAACAAGGGGGCGCATCCGTTAAGTTGCCTTTTGGTTCCCTCTCGGGACAGCTACGATTTTCTGCTTGAAAATGCCGACGTTATAAGAACCGTCACCATCGCCCCCGAGCTTGACGGAGCGGAGGAAATGATAAGGGCGCTGAAAAAAGCGGGAATAACCGTTTGCGGCGGTCACGACGACGGCAGGCAATCAACCCTTGCCCCCGCAATTGCCGCAGGCGTCACTCACCTTACTCACCTTTGGTGCGCCATGTCGAAGGCGGAGCTTTACGACGGTGTTCGCGAACCGGGACTTCTTGAGATCGGGCTGTCAAGCGACAGTCTCACCGCCGAGATCATCGCCGACGGGCATCATATGCCCCCCGAGCTTGTGGAAGTGGTCTACCGATGCAAGGGCGCGTCAAAGCTCTGCATCGTATCCGACTGTCTCCGTGCGGGAGGCATGCCAAAGGACGGCAGGATTTGGACACTTGGGCGAGAGTGCGACCGTCTCAGCGAATTTATCGTAGGCGACGGTGTTGCAAGGCTCCCCGACAAGACCCGTCTTGCAGGAAGTATTCAACCCCTCTCGCAGATGGTGAAAAATCTGGTTTTTGACTGCAACATTCCCCTGTGCGATGCCGTGAGAATGGCTACCCTGACCCCCGCGGAGGTGATCGGTGAGGAAAACAGCATCGGCTCTCTTTCCGTCGGAAAGCAGGCAGACCTGTGCTTACTTGACAGCGAACTAAACGTTAAAGCCGTTTACATAGGCGGCAGAAAAATAGTATAAAGTAGAAAGAGGACAAGCTCATGAACATTTACAGAATATCCCCCCAAGAGGTCGTGGCAAAAGCAAAAATGCCCCTCCGCACGGTAGCGTCCGAGGCGGCATGCTACGAGGAAATGGCAGAAATAATGGCAAGCATCATCGAAAAGGCGAACGGAAAACAGGTCGTTATGATAGTTCCCGTGGGCCCCATCGGGCATTATCCCATTTTTGCAGAGAAGGTAAATTCCCGCAGAATTTCCCTTAGAAACTGCACGTTCATCAACATGGACGAATATCTTGACGACACCGACACACCTATTCCCCACGACGATCCCCTGAGCTTCCACGGAATCATGGACAAGATGCTCTATTCAAAGATCGATCCCGAGCTTGTAATGCCCGAATCCCAGCGTCTTTTCCCCGAGCCCGGACGTGAAGCCGAGCTTGACGCTCTCATTGACAGCTTTGATAAGATCGACTGCTGTCTCACCGGCGTTGGCATCAACGGTCACCTGGCGTTCAACGAGCCCCCCGAGGCTGACGAGCCGATTACGGACGAGGAATATCTGAATCTCGGCACACGTTGCCTTGATATCTCACGTGAGACCATTGTAAACAACGGTGCAAACAAGATAAGAGGAGCGCTGGACATCTTCCCCCGCCGCTGTGTAACCCTTGGCATGAAGCAGCTTATGCGCGCTGAGGTATTCAAGGTCTATCTCTACTGCAACTGGCAATGGGGCATCATGAGAAAGGGGCTTCTCGCCGACGTCACAAGGCTTGCTCCCGTTACCTATCTGCAAAATCACCCCAATGCGGAGATGGTAGTAACCGAAGAAATGCTCAAATTCGAGCTTGAATAAAAGAAAAATTCCCGACTTTTCGTCGGGAATTTTTGTTTTGGGTTTTATCAATACATTCCGCCCATACCGCCGCCCATGGGAGCTGCGGGAGCCGCGGGTGTCTCTTCCTTCTTGTCTGCAACAACTGCTTCTGTTGTGAGAACAACGCTTGCGATAGATGAAGCATTCTGAAGTGCGCTTCTCGTTACCTTGGTGGGGTC
>CAZISP010000190.1:0-3563 GCA_964541955.1 uncultured Lachnospiraceae bacterium | reverse complement strand
TTGGTGGCGCAGTTGCTGCTAACGACAAAGTAGAAGATGTTGTACTCGTTGCTTCTCCCGAAGTTATGTACGACGAAAGAAAGAAGAGCCTTGATAAATACATCAATGTTGCAGGTAAGGCTTGCCGTGGTTATCACATCCACAGCGGTGACATTTTCTCTGTAACTAAGGAAGTTCTTGCAGGCGAAGCAGTTCCTGCTGTTGGCGATGTTGTTGAACTTGCTGAAGGTACAAAGTTAAGCGTTGCTAAGGACGCTACTGGTGCAACAGTTGTTGGTACCATTATCGCCGTTGATGTTGTTGGTAGATATACATACTACGCAATCAAGGCTAACTAATTTAAAAGGAGGATTATGCAATGAGCGAAATTAAAGATATTGTAAAAGTTGCCGTTGACGCATACAGAGGCAATGTTGAAAAATATTCTGTTGGTCAGTCTCAGGACTTGCTCAGACAGGCTCTTATCGAAGCAAACGGCGGAAGCACCGTTTTAGACTACAAGAAGATTCGTGACGGCAAGTGTGCTGGTCTCTTTACACTTCTCGAAGAAATCCTCAGCAAGACAGTTGTTGAAGGTCTTCAGGGTGACGAATACTTCAACGCACTTGTTGACTTCAGAAATGTTGCTGAAGGCGACCAGAACATTTTCGTAGTTGAGGACAGCGAACTCTTCGTTGTTTCTGAAGCTGCCGATGGTACTCAGGGTATCCGCAGACAGAGACTCGGTGGAGTAAGCGAGACTTCTATTCCTACATCTCTCAAGGTTGTAAGAATTTATGAAGAACTCAATCGCGTACTCGCAGGCCGTGTTGACTTTAACACATTCATCAATAAGGTTGCTGAGTCTTTCAGACAGAAGCTCTTAAATGATGTTTACACTCTTTGGAGTGGTGCAACTGCTGAACAGCTCGGCGGTGTTACATACTTCCCTGTAGCTGGTGCTTACAACGAGGACGACCTCTTAGACCTCATCTCTCATGTTGAAGCTGCAGCTGGCGGCAAGACTGCTACTATCGTAGGTACAAAGAAAGCTATCAGAAACCTTAAGGCTTCTATCGAAAGCGACGGTGCTAAGGACGACCTCTACAACCTTGGTTACTACGGTAAGTTCTACGGAACTCCTGTAGTTGTAACTCCTCAGAGACATAAGGTTGGTTCTACAGAGTTCGTTATGGACGACGATGTAATCACAATCATCGCTGGTGACGATAAGCCTATCAAGGTTGTTTACGAAGGTAATCCTATCGTTCTTATGGGTGACCCGATGAACAACGCTGACTTCACTCAGGAATATCTCTACGGTGAAAAGTACGGTATGGGTATCGTTCTTGCTGGCGGTAACGCTGGTATCGGCCGTTACGAAATGGCTTAATCAAAACTACTAAATTGCGTGGGGTATTACGCCCCCGCAATTTTTTGAATGAAAGGATAAGGTTAATACTATGGCTACAAAAAATACAACTAACAAATCTTCGGCAAAGGCAACGACTAAAGCAATGGAACCTAAAGAGGCTCCTGTAGAAAACAAGCAGATTGTTGCAAAAGATATTGATGTTCATCAGTATGTTACGGTTCGTAATGGCTTTCAGGGCAAACTTGTTTATGTAAGCCAGAAGACAGGAGAACATTTTGTTTGGGACGGTTTCGGCACAGAGCAGGAAATGGAATTGCTCGAGCTTCGTAATGCGAAGAACTCGGCTAAGAAGTTTTTCCAGAACAACTGGTTTATGTTCGATGAGGACTGGATTGTTGACTACCTTGGCGTTAAGCAGTTCTACAGACACGCAGTTAAGATTGAAGACTTCGATAAGATTTTCGAAATGTCTCCCGCTGAAATCAAAAACACAGTCACATCCCTTTCTGATGGACAGAAAAAGTCTGTTGCTTATAGAGCAAAGATGTTAATCGCCGAAGGCGAAATTGATTCCAACAAGGCAATTAACGCTCTCGAAGAGGCGCTTGGAGTTGAACTCATTGAAAGATAAGGAGGCTGCTTATGGGTGTTCCTTATGATGTGTTCGCCGGAGCCTTTCTGGCGAAAATTTCAGAATACAGTTTTCTTTCTCTTACAGAAGAAGACAGAACCGCAATGGTTGACGGCTTTATGAAAAGAGCTCTGAGTGCTTTCCGTAAGAATTGTAAGTACGATTTGTTCACAACTGGAAATGATACGACAAGAACTTTTTCGGTTGATATACCCGAGGCTGACCTAACCGAGATTGCAGACATTGTGTCTGAAGGTATGGTAAGTCAGTGGCTTAAGCCGTATGTAAACAAGCAGGAAAATCTTGAGAATGTTTTGAACACCAAAGACTTTACTACATACTCTCCTGCTGAATTATTGATGCGTGTGGGGAACGCATATGCAAAGGTTCAAAAGGATTATACCAATATGATAAGAGAGTATTCGTATAATCACGGCGACCTTTCGGACTTACACCTATGATGGTAAATACTACACCGGGTGTACCTATTGACGCGGAGGTTCTTCATAATTATTTTAGGCGTCTCGTAAATCATTTTTTCAAGATTCTCCCCATGCGAGAAAACAATGAAGAATCTTTGACAACATATATGCAAAGTTTACAGGTTGAGTTACTCGGATGTAAAGGTTTAATCACCGCAATACACGATGACTCAAACTATCTAACAATATTGGCAATCTTACAGTATTTAATTGATAACCCCGATTGTAGTGTGTCGGAAGTTAAGCGCGAGGTCTTTCGCGCTATTTCTATTTGTAACAAACTTCAATCAAAGTTCTTATCTGAGGGGGTGTCGCTGTGAGTATTTGGGATTCTTATGAAAGCCGAATAGCCGCAAGCGGACGCTCTAAACGCGAATCTGTATTGCGTAGAGAACTGCATATGCTTTCCGCAAAACTATCTAACAGTTTGTCGTTTCATTCTGTTGAGATAGACAATGCCGCGCAGGAAGTCGCCATCATAAACTCAGACAACCTTAACGAAAAAACAATTTATTCTCTCCCGAGTGATGTGGTTAAGGGTGGCGGATTAGTGAGCTGGATGAACAATCACTGGCTCATTGTAGAATGTGATGCCAATACAGAGATTTACACCAAGGCAAAGATGCGTCAATGCAATCACTTACTTAAGTGGATTGACGCTAACGGAAAGACACATGAACAGTGGTGCATTATTGAGGATGGTACTAAGTATCTCACTGGTGAATACGAAGACAGAGAATTCGTAGTAACCCGTGGTGACTCAAGAATTGCTATGACCATTGCAAGAAATGAAGATACTGTTAAGTTTTGCAGGGAGTCAAGGTTTTTAATTGACGACACCGAGTCACAGAAAAAACTTTCATACTTACTCACTAAACCATTAAAGGTTGGTATGGTTTATAACACCGACGGTGTTTACTCGTTCGTTCTTCAGGAAGTTGTATCGACCGATGATGACAATCACGAGCTTGGTATTGCGGATTACTATAAGTATTTCCCGAAAGACACCTCTCCTACTCAACCCGATAGTGAAGAAAGTATAGTTGACCCCGAAAACAATATTGATGAAGACGGAAGGCAGGTGTGGTTATAATGG
>CAZISP010000189.1:0-3564 GCA_964541955.1 uncultured Lachnospiraceae bacterium | reverse complement strand
CCGTGAACTTTTTATTAACTTTTTTGTAAATTTTTAAGACCTCGCATCGCTTTTTGGAAAAAAACGGCGGCAAGTGATTCATCTTGACAAAACGGTTATTATTTGATATAATATTCAGAGTATAATGCTATCGGTGTGCCCTTATGCCGACTGCGTTGTTTAATAAGTTGCTGATTGCCGCCTTGCGCGGCGGAACGGAGATTGAAATGAACAAGAATTTTGCTGTTAAGATCACTTCTCTTGGTCTTGCGCTTCTTTGCGGTGCCACGTTTGCGCTCAGCGCATGCGGAGACAAGGAGGAAAGCTCAAACAAGGAAACAGAGGATCCCTCAACGGAAATACTGACCGCAGATCCCAACGTTAAGGTTACCGAGGACACGTTTCCCATAGAAACGCTTCCCCCCGAGGACGAGAATGTGCGCGAGCCCGTTGACAACCCCCGTGCGGAGATGATGGTAAAATACTACTACGACCTTGCAATGCAGGCCTATGGCTGGGTCTACACCGAATGCATGCCTATTACGGGTGAGGACGGCGTGGAGATCGACGGCGAGACATATTATCCTATCGTGACGGTTTTTGAAACCGCGCTTCTGGACAATGCAACCATCGAGACCTACAACGACCTCACGGATTATATTAACGCGATCTTCGACAAGGCTATAGCGGAGGTGATAGTCGCCGATACGGTTGAGAATTACCGCGATATCGACGGAGTGCTTCATTGTAGGATATTTGACCCTAAGACTGATGATTCCGCCGATGCCGAGATCACCACGGAGGCGTTTTTGAGTAAGGTGGGCTCCGAGAGCTTCCGCTACACGGTAAAGGAGACCGTGATGAAGGACGGCGAGACGACCGTTTACTTCCATGACTACGTTTACGAGAACACGTCAAACGGGTGGCGCTGGACGGCGTTCCCTCTCGTTTGACGTTGAACAAATCTGCTTCGAGGAGACAAAAATGGACTACGCATTGAAGAATACAGAGCTGTTTGAGCCGGGACACTCCCTGGCCCAAAAGCAGATATTTTCATATGAGTTCCCCTGGCAGGTGTTGCCTCACATCAAGGAGATCATTCTTGAGATCGGCAGCGGACTGCCAAAGGACAAATATGATTCCCCCTCAGAGGGGATATGGATCGCAAAGAGCGCGAAGGTGAGCCCCACAGCGAGCATTTCCGCTCCCTGCATTATCGGTGAGGATACGGAGGTGAGGCAGTGCGCCTTTATCCGCGGCTCGGCGCTGGTCGGTGACGGTTGCGTTATCGGCAACTCCACAGAGCTGAAAAACTGTATCATTTCCGACGGTTGTCAGGTGCCCCATTTCAATTACGTGGGCGATTCGATTCTGGGATACAAATCCCATATGGGCGCAGGCTCGATAACATCGAACGTGAAGAGCGACAAGACCTTGGTTGTCGTTCGCGCGGGAGATGAGAAGATAGAGACCGGACTGAAAAAGTTCGGCGCGATACTGGGTGATTTCGTTGAGGTGGGATGCAACAGCGTGCTGAATCCGGGCACGGTGATAGGTCCGCACACAAACGTTTATCCCCTGTCTTCGGTTCGAGGTGCTGTACCGGCAGACAGCATATTCAAAGCTGCCGGAGTAGTTGTTAAGAAAAATTAAAGAAAGGAGAAAAAACAATGGGAAGATTATTCGGAACAGACGGTGTTCGCGGAATCGCCAACACCGAGCTGACGGTTGAACGCTCCATGGAAATCGGGCGTGCGGCTGCCGAGGTCATCTCCGACGGTTGCAGACGCAGACCTCTCTTTGTTGTAGGCTCGGACACGAGAATGTCCTCCAACATGATCGGCTGCGCCGTAATGGCGGGCATTTGCTCGAGAGGCGCGGACGTTATCGACCTGGGAGTTGTTCCTACACCTGCCGTTGCTTATCTTGTGGGTAAGTACAAGGCGGATGCGGGCGTTATGATCTCTGCTTCTCACAACCCTGCGGAGTTCAACGGAATCAAGATTTTCAGCGGCGAGGGCTACAAGCTCCCCGATGCACTTGAGGACAGGATCGAGGCGATCGTTCTTGATGGTGAGGGTGATTCAAAGCATCCTATCGGCGGCGAGGTCGGACGGGTAACACGCGCGGAAAAAGCGGCGAGAGACTACATAGACCACGTCAAGAGCAGCGTTCTTTATTCTCTCGACGGCATGAAAGTTGCCATCGACTGTGCAAACGGAAGCGCAAGCGTTTCCGCGGCAAAGCTCTTTGAGGAGCTGGGTGCGCAGGCGACAATCCTTCACGCAAGCCCCAACGGAACCAACATCAACGACTGCTGCGGCTCAACTCACGTTGAAAAGCTCTCTGAGTTTGTGGTTCAGGGCGGCTATGATTGCGGCGTTGCCTTTGACGGCGATGCGGACAGATGCCTGGCTGTTGACGAAAACGGTAAGCTGGTTGACGGCGACGAGATAATGGCTATCTGCGCGCTTGACCTGCTTGAGCGCGGACGTCTCAACGGCAATGCGGTTGTAGGTACCATCATGACGAACTTCGGATTCGGCAAGTTCTGCGAGGAAAAGGGACTGAAGTTCATCGCAACGAAGGTGGGCGACAGATACGTGCTTGAAGAGATGCTTTTGGAGGACTATTCCTTTGGCGGCGAGCAGTCGGGACATATTATTTTCCGCGATTTCGCCACAACGGGTGACGGTCAGCTGACGGCATGCCAGCTTCTTTCGCTCATTCGCCGTAAGGGAGCAAAGCTTTCCGAGCTTGCATCGGTTATGACACGCTATCCCCAGACCATGGTGAACCTGAAGGTTTCCGCCGAGGGCAAGCTGAAGTTCTACACGGACCATGCCATCAAGGATGCCATGAACGCTGCAAAGGCAGAGCTTGGCTCCACGGGCAGACTGGTTGTGCGTCCTTCGGGAACGGAGCCTCTTATCCGCGTTATGGCTGAGGGCGAGAACATGGCACAGATCGAGGAGATCACACGCCGCGTTGCAGACGTAATAAAAGAAAGACTTTCATGAGACATGACATTTGAAAGCGCCGGAACTTGAAAAGACAGTTGACGAGGAAAGAAGTTATCGAAATTATCGGCGGATGCTTCTTTGGCAGTTTGCAAGCTGTCATTACCCATCGGACAAATCCCGGGGTGACCCGAGGGACAAAACCGCAGGGAAAAATGCAAATTTTTCGTAAAGGATTGGCACCGTTGCCGAATCCCTTCGGCATGGCGCCGATAAAGGTAAATTATATATGTGCGGTATCATCGGATACACGGGTAACGAGAATTCGGTACCGATCCTGCTCGAGGGGCTTCGCACCCTTGAGTACAGAGGCTACGACTCTGCGGGAATCGCGGTTTCGGGAGCCGACGATAAAATACAAACAGCAAAATCCAAAGGCAGAATCGACCTGCTCGAGGAGAAGATAAATTCACTTGACGTGAAAATTGAGGGAGCTTGCGGCATCGGTCATACTCGCTGGGCGACCCACGGCGCACCCTCGGATACAAATTCACACCCCCATACAGCACCCTCCTTGGCGCTTGTTCATAACGGTATCATCGAGAATTACGCCGAGATCGAGGAA
>CAZISP010000188.1:0-3586 GCA_964541955.1 uncultured Lachnospiraceae bacterium | reverse complement strand
TGAACGATGCTTTCCATTGTCTCGGGAGACAGCTCGGCACAAATCTCGGCTGAAATATCCTTTTTCAGCATTCGGAAAACTATTATCTGCTGTGTTCTGTCAAGGCTGTCCAAAAATTCGGCGGAATGGACGGGATTAAGGTTATCCATCTTTCGTATCAATGCCGAAAATTGCTTTGAATCAAGCAAACCCAGCATTTCGTCGTACATTTCATTCATCATGGTAGTGTACCTCACTTTCTTCGGAGATTTATCAAAAACTCTTTGTGCACATTCCACAAAAAGTCAAAAAAACCTTGTTTTTCAGCCTGAAAAGGAGTAAAATTGTATGTTAGAATAAGCCGCAGGCTTATTATTCACACTCAAACCGATTCTATCGGGGGAAAGGACAGCAAAAATGAGTAAAATCAACAAAAAAATTCTGAGTGCGATGCTGCTCTCTGCCATGCTTATGTCAACAGCCGTCGTACCCTCTTACGGCGCAAGCCTTCTCGACCTGCGCTCCATTGCCGTAACCGAGGGAAAATACGACAGCGGTGTTTACATCACCTGTCAGACAGACAAGAATATGGTGCTCTACACTCAAGGCGAAACAGTGACCTTCACCCTCGCGCTCTGGAACGAAAGCGGCAAGAAGATAGCCGTGCCCGGCTTTTCTTACACGGTAACCGGAGATGCGGGCGATTCCTACGGCACGAGCGGCTATGCCCTGGCGGACGAAAACGGCGACGTTACCATCACGGCCGTCACCATGAACCGGGCAGGCTACGTTCGCCTTGAAGCAGACGTTTGCGACGATTCGGGTTCGCCCATGACCGAGTACCGCTTTACGCAAAACAAGCCCCTTTTCCAGGGCGGCGTTCTGGTTGACGCGCAGGATATCACCACCACCGAGCCGATCCCCGACGATTTCAAAGAGGTTTGGGAAGAACAGCTTGCGCTTCTTGACGAGTGCTCTCCCGATATCGTAAGGATTGAAAAGGTAGAAGCCTACTACGCCTCCGACGGAAGCCTCAAAACACAGGCAGTCGACTATCCCAATCTCGACGTTTATGCGATCTATATCGACTGCATCGGCAATCCGGATTTCATCAAGCGTCCTACAGGCAACACAAACAAGGGTCCGCAGGACGGCGCAACTCACGCCTCCGCTTACATGACCGTGCCCAAAGGCAAATCCCTCGGTTCGCTCGGAATTAAGTTCAGCTTCGTAGGCTACGGCATCCAGACCGTCACACCCGCCACCTGGGATCAGAACAACATTTATTTCTGTATGCTGGCGCACTCGCTTCTCCTCCTCCCCGAGATGACCCCCGCGGAGTTCAAGACCAACTATGCAGGCTGGGTAGACGGCGGCGGAAGCTACGGCTTTGACGCGGACGACAACGCAAGCATTGAAACCTGTTATTTTCGCAATATGCTCCTCCGCAACGCTCAAACTCTCCGATTCGCGTTGAAGGCCTTCGGAGAAGAGGGGGGTGCGATCTCCCGCGCGTTTGAGTCGGATACCATGACGACGGAGGAGGTTAACCAATGCCTTGAAGCCTGGAAGGGACTTTACAAGGAGGGCAACACCATTTCCGTTTCGGGAGGAAGCCAGGGAGGCTACCAGGCCATCGGCATGGCGGCGCTCTGCCCGCAGGTCACCAGCTGCACGGCCAGCTCCACCTGGATGTGTGATACTCACGGAAACACGAATCCCGACAACATTCAGTCCACGCTGCGCCCCGCAGCCGGAGACGGCATCAAATACTGCGATGCGGCAAATCTTGCGACCCTCATAACCTGTCCCACAACGCTTTCCGCGGGAATGGGTGACACAACCTGTCCTCCTCCCGGCAACATGGCGCTCTACAACAATCTTGTGAATGGCAAGGACGTGCCCGAAGGGCACTTCTCGATCACCTGGAGACAGGGCAAGTCTCACGACGGCGGAACAGACATCAGCGACAACTCTACATATAAAAAAGCCGATTACAGCACGTCGTTCAGCACCTCCCTCAAAACCGTCATCTCCGATTGGAGCATCTCAGACGGCGTTTTGACGGTCAAGGGCAGCGGCGTTCTGGCATTCACCGACGACGAAGCCCCCTGGCTCTCACGGAGGAAAGAAATAAAGAGCATCGTACTTGACGGAGATTTTATCTCGATCGGTGCTTACGCTCTCGACCTCTCGGGCGTTTCGGGCGTTAAGGTCCAGATTCCCTCATCTGTGATAAATATTGCCGAAGCTGCGTTCAACACCGACCCCGCAGGTCTGACGCTTGTGGCGGCTCCCGCATCCTACGCGGAGGAATACGCAAAGAGGATGGATATAAAGACCGAGGTTCTGACCGTCGGCGGGTCGGATCAAACATCGGCAGAGCTCTCAGAGGACACAACCCCTGCCGACGAAGGCTCCCCCTCCGATACGGAGGCAACCGACACACCCCATGGCGACGGCAACAAAAAATCAATCCTGCCCGCCATCATAGGCGCCGTTGCAGGTGTTTTGGCGGCAGCGGGTGCCGCAGTCGCGGTTGTATTGAAGAAAAAGAAGAAGAAATAACCCCCATAGGATAAATCTTCCGTTTTGAAGAAACAAAAAGGGCTGCGCATACGCAGCCCTTTTTCTCGACCTTATTCAGCAAGCCACTTTTCAGCGTTTGCCTTGGACATTCTCTTAATATCCTCTTTCGTATACGCAGACTCCTCGCCGCCGTTTACGTAAAGGAAATAAAGACCTGCCTCGGTCTGATAGAGAGACTCTTCGTATCCGGCAGGATCACCAAACTGACCGAAAGTCTTCTTTTTAATGAGAGTTGCGCTATCTGTGTCATACTGTTTGCCACATATAGTTTTTAACATAAGGTTAAAATCCTCCAAAAAAATTTGAAGCCGATGCTTCATATGTTCTCCTTTATTCTACCACAGCATTTATCTCCTGTCAAGCAGAAA
This sequence comes from uncultured Lachnospiraceae bacterium, assembly GCA_964541955.1. Classification (GTDB taxonomy): domain Bacteria; phylum Bacillota; class Clostridia; order Oscillospirales; family CAG-272; genus SIG710. The sequence goes on along the minus strand of CAZISP010000188.1, from coordinate 650 downwards.
TTTGTCGCCATTTTTGCCTAATTTCGCCTTTCTGCCATAAAAAATACTCTTTTCAAAAGATTTTTTTGAAAAAACTCTTGCATTTTCAAAAAAACCATGATATAATGAACCTCGTTATGAATATCAGTAAAGCGAGGTGTTAATGATGAAGGAAGGAATCCATCCAAGTTACGAGGAAGTTGTAATTTCCTGCGCATGCGGCGAAAAGGTTACGACAAGATCCACAAAGGGCGGAGAGATTAAGGTTGAAGTTTGCTCCAAGTGCCATCCCTTCTTTACCGGTAAGCAGAAGTTTGTTGATGCCGGCGGTAAGGTTGATAAGTTCAAGAAGAGACTTCAGGCAAGCGCAAAGTAATCAAATTCGCAACAACGGGCAGTCGTGTACTTTTGTACATGCCTGCCCTTATTGTTTTTTGATTGAACTCTCCAAAGGAAAGGAGAAAATATGGAACCAAAAGAAAACAACCCACAGGTGCAAAACCGAGTGCTCACGGTAGCACTCATAACCCCAAACGTCACCCCCGAGGAGGTAGAGATCAGTCTCGACGAGCTTGACCGACTGATCGACACCGCAGGCGGTGAGACGATTATCCGCGTGACCCAGGCAAGACCGAACCCCGACGTTGCCACTGCAGTCGGAAAAGGCAAGG
>CAZISP010000187.1:0-3599 GCA_964541955.1 uncultured Lachnospiraceae bacterium | reverse complement strand
TATTAAATTAGAAATCGAACCTGTGTGAATTTAAAAAATGGAAAAGATAATCAACTCTTATGAAACCCTGTTTATCGTCAACGCGGAAAACGGCGACGAGGCTGTTAAGGCTACAGTGGGCAAGTTCACAGGACTGATTGCCGAGAACGGAACTCTCGAAGAGGTAAACGAGTGGGGCAAGCGCCGCCTCGCATATCCCATCGACGATATTCCCGAAGGCTATTACGTTGTTGCGACTTTCAAGAGTGAGCCCGAGTTCCCCGCTGAGCTTGAGCGTGTCTTCAACATCGATGAGGCTATCATGCGTTCGGTTGTGATCAAGCTCGACGAGAAGAAGCTCGCAAAGGCAGCCGCAGCGAAGGAAGCTAAGGCAGCAGCAGAAGCAGCGGCCGCTGCAGCTGCAGCAGCTGAGGCTGAGGCACCCGCAACAGACGCTGAGTAATTCAGCAGTCCAAAAATTTGCACACGGAGGTACTACCAAGATGGCTAACTTCAATTTTAACAAGGTTATGATCGGCGGCAGACTTACCGCTGACCCTGAGAACTCCCAGACCACGTCCGGCATTTCGGTAACAAAATTCAGCGTTGCCGTAAATCGACGCTTTGCAAAGGATTCATCTCAGCAGCAGACTGATTTCTTCAATGTCACCGCTTGGCGCGCAACCGCGGATTTTGTCAGCAGATATTTCAAGAAGGGCTCCTCAATTTTCGTTATCGGAACACTTCAGAACAGAAGCTGGACGGATCAGAACGGTCAGAAGCGCTACGCTACCGATATTGTTGCGGAAGAGGTAAGCTTTGTTGACTCCAGAAGCGAAAGCTCATCTTCCGGTCAGTACGTTCCCGACAGCTACAATGCCGAGCCCTCCTTCTCCGGCGGAGCAGAGGCTCCCAAGTTTGAGGAGATCAAGGGTGACGACGACCTGCCGTTCTGATCTCGGCAGAAAAAATAATACAGGAGGATTCATAAGATGGAAAACGTAGAGAGAGATACTCAGCGCCCTGCTCGCATGAATAACCGCAAGAGAAAAAAGGTTTGCATTTTCTGCGAGGACAAGGTTGCATATATCGACTACAAGGATTCCGCTAAGCTCAGAAAGTTCATTTCCGAGCGCGGCAAGATTCTTCCCAGAAGAATCTCCGGAACCTGTGCTGTTCACCAGCGTGAGCTCACAACTGCTATTAAGCGTGCACGTCAGGTTGCACTGCTTCCTTACGTAACAGACTGATTACGTTAAATACCGCAGATCCCGGCGCAGCCGGGGTCTGCGGCAATATTCTTTTCGACCGCTGCGACAGCGGTTATTTTTGTTTGAGAGGAAAATTAAATGAAGAAGATTATTTCTGCATTCGTCCTTGTGCTAACTCTTGCAATTTCTCTGGCGATCTGCGCGTCTGCCGTTGATATTTATGAAGCCTTCACCAAGGAAACCTTTGAGTTTGAGGGGACAACGCTTCCTTACAGACTTTACGTGCCCGAGGATTTTGACGCCTCAAAGGAATATCCTCTCGTTCTGTTCCTTCACGGTGCGGGCGAGCGCGGCGACGATAACGAGGCACAGCTGAAAAATGCCGTTCAGATACTTTTTGACCGCGAGGATAAGCTGATCCACGATGCAATCGTGGTGGCACCTCAGTGCCCGGAGGATAATCAGTGGGTGGACACACCCTGGGTTGACGGCAACTATTCCGTGGCAGACGTGCCCGAGTCAAACGAGCTTGCTACAGCCGTTGAGCTTGTGAGATCTCTTACGGAAATATATCCCTGCGACACTTCGCGCCTTTACGTTATGGGCATTTCCATGGGCGGCTTTGGCGCCTGGGACGCGATGATGCGTCACGAGGGCTTTTTTGCGGCGGGGATACCGATCTGCGGCGGCGCTGACCCCGAGATGGCGGAGATATTCGTGGAAACTCCGGTTTTCACCTTTCACGGAACAGCGGACGGCACGGTTCCTTATGAGGGGACGGAGGAAATGGTCGAGGCAATAGAGGACCTTGGCTCGAGAGTAATAAATTTTATATCCTACAAGGGCGACGGACACGGAATCTGGGACAAGGCGGCAAAGGAAGAGGGACTTACAGAATGGCTCTTTGCGCAGAAGCTTGAGCGCGAGGCTGAGCCTGCCGAAACTCTGCTCGAGGAAAGCACGGCTGAGCCTGAGGAGACATCCTCACCTGCCGAGCTCGGCACAGACGAGCCCGCTTTGACGGACGATGAGAACAATACACCCTCGGACGACAAGGGCGACACGGACGGCGGCTTCCCCATGACGGCGATTATCCCCATAGCGGCGGCTGTGGTTATAGCCGTGGCGGCTGTGGTCATTGCAATAAAGAAGAAAAAGTGACGAAAAAAGGGAGACCGAGTCGTCGGGTTGATAACGTCCGGTGGCGGTCTCCCTTGTTTTATGAATAATTGACGATTAAGACAGCCATAATAACACAAAAAACGAGGTAAAAATGAAGATAGCCTTTTTTGACGCAAAGCAATATGATAAGGATTCCTTTGAGGTCGCCGCCAAGGACAGCGGAATAGAATTCAAATTTTATGACACCAAGCTGAATGCCGATACGGCATCTCTTGCACGCGATGCGGACGGTGTCTGCATTTTCGTGTCCGATACGGTGGATGGCGAGGTTGTAGATAAGCTTCATTCGCTTGGTGTGAAGTATATCGCTCTCCGCTGTGCGGGCTACAACAACGTGGACCTTAAAGCTGTCGAGGGCAAGATGAGAGTGGTGCGTGTTCCCGCGTATTCTCCTTACGCCGTCGCCGAGCACGCAATGGCGATGCTCTTGACCTCCGTTCGCCGAATCCACAAGGCGTATATCCGCACCAAGGATTTTAATTTCAGCCTTTCGGGGCTGACGGGCTTTGATTTGCACGGCAAGACTGTGGGAATCGTGGGAATGGGTAAGATCGGCAGCGTTTTCTCGGATATTTGCCGAGGCTTCGGCATGAAGATACTTGCATACGATAAGTACCCCAGAGAGCTTGACGGCGTTGAGTTTGTGGCACTCGACAGGCTCTTTGCCGAGGCGGACATTATTTCGCTTCACTGCCCGTTGACGCCCGAGAGCTACCACATGATATCGGGTGAAGCCATTTCGAAAATGAAAAAGGGCGTTATGATAATCAACACGTCAAGAGGCGCGCTGATAGATTCGGACGCGCTTCTCGATGCCATAAAATCCCGACAGGTGGGCGGCGCGTGCCTTGACGTTTACGAGGAGGAGGGAGACTTGTTCTTCGAGGATCTTTCGGGGCATATCATAAGCGACGACACCCTGGCGCGACTTATCACCATGCCAAACGTGCTTCTCACCTCTCACCAGGCTTTTCTGACAGGCGAGGCACTGACAAATATCGCCGATGTGACGGTTTCAAATCTTTTGGCTCTTGAAAAAGACGGCGAGTGCGTGAACGAGTTGTAATAAAAAAGCGAGGCTTCATAGAGCGTCACGCTTAAGGACAGTTTTGAGGATAGATTACCTACCGACAGGAAAGTAACAAAAATTTTCTATTGTTCCTAACAAAGAAAGTGAAAACATAGAAACCGCAGATTGATTTTCTGCGGTTTTTGTGTTATAATAGT
>CAZISP010000186.1:0-3628 GCA_964541955.1 uncultured Lachnospiraceae bacterium | reverse complement strand
AAAAATATCAAGCAAAATGATATAAATTCATATTTTGTGTGCCGTCAGTCCGCAACGGCACTGTGGATAGCACTTTCGCCCTCCTTGTATACAACGTGGAGCGAGGGGACCAGGAGAAATACGGATTTTCCATCGCCGTTCTCTATTCCGTAGCATTTTTCAAGATTTTTTACTGTCAGCTGCTTTTTTTCACCATCCTCGGCGTCAACTCTCTCCCTCTCAGTAAACATTATATTAAGATAGTCCCTAAGCTGTGCCGAAAAAGTGCTGCATTTGTCGGGGAAGCACCATTTTCCGCTGAATTCAGTGAGCTTTTCGTTCGTAAATTTGCATTTTACGGTATTTTCGGGTATTGGGGAGCCGCTGAGCGTTTGGGTGAAGATAACGTATTCGCTGTCTGTTCCGCTCTCCTCACGACGAATGTCGAAAACGGGAGCTTCGCAGGTGGGAAGAAGACGTTTTTTAATATCGCTCTCCGACAGGCTTCCGTCGGGGCATTTGTACGAGATGCTGAAATCATCGCCGACAAAAATGATCTCCCCAAGGTCGGTCCGCATTTCGACACCGCCCGGAACCGTAAAGACGTCGGTGACGTTGCCTGAGGTTAAGGCGGCGGCAACACTTTCGGGATAGTCCTTTGCCGGATTGAATCGGTATATCTTCATGCCGTCAAAATCTCCCGTTAATTGCTCCGCGTCGATTGTGATTCCGCTCTTTTCCATGAGCGCAACTGCTTTTTCAAGTGATTCCTTTGTGTATGTCTCCTTGCTTCCGCCAAATAAAAGCATGGCTCCAACGATGATGCAGGCGATCAAAAGGAGTATTATCATAAAGGTCTTAATGTTTTTCCAGCTCATATGTTAAACTCCGCTCAGCCGCGTGTGCGGCAAGAATTTACTTGATTTTGACTGCCACCCATTCCGCGAACATATCTGTCACAAAGTATCGGTATTTCAGGGTATACAGCGCTTCGGTATCCTTTGGAAGAGACATATTCAGCCTCCAGGCGGGGGAGAGGCTCTGGCGCCGTTCTCCGCCCTCCGAGACGTCGTAAATATTGCTTCCCGCCTCGAATTTTACTATTTTTCCGTCCTTTAAGCTCAGCTTGCAGGCAATGCCCGAGCCTTCTATCTCAACGTTTGAATAGCAGTAGATATATTCCAGCGTCACCGTGCCGCCGTCCGAATACACGGCGGACAGAACGGGATGCGCGTCACCTCCGAGGAATCTCCTGTCAAGGTCGTCGTAGCCGGATATAAACAGCTGTGAGAGAATGATCGCTTCGGTGGTATCGATTCCGCCGCGCGAGAAGATATCGGAATAATTTGAAAGCGGAATTCCTCCGGATTCACCCGCTGAGGAATAGCTGATGGTATTCTCTCCTATGTGGAGACTTCCATGGGTTGCAACATAGACGGTTGACAGGGTGTTCTCGTCATAGTAATTTCCGTTTTTGTCGGGATTGATGTCAAAGAAGGTTGCAATAGACCCGCAAAGCTCCGCATCATCGACTATTCCCGCGTACCCCTCGGAAAGGGATATCTTTTGGGAATTAAGCCCATGGGAGTGGAGAACCGTACTGCAAAGAACGTTTTTGTCGGTTTCCGTGTGGCAATAAAGGTCGGCTGTGGTCATTGCCGATGCGTTGATGTAGATATCAAAATCATCGCCGACGGACAAGTCCCCGCTTTCCACCCGTTCATTCAGGGATAAGGTGAAAACCTTGCCGTCGCTGTTTCTTACCATGGCGAAAACGTCGCCGGCAGCGGTTCTTTTCGGGAAGATGAATATCTGGTCAATGGCTCCGATGTCGGCGTCAATGCCGTGCGCGAGCGCCTCCTCGCCCTTGTTGCTTGCCGCATCGGCGTATATCACCGAGTGCAGCAGCGGGGCGTGGAATTTCACAAGCATAAAATCGTCTTCAAGACAGGCATTTTCCCAGACAGCATCGTCACCCTCGGCAGCGGTACATGCATCGCTCAGTGCCACTGAGATATTCTTGCAAACCGCACGGTAGATCAGCTTCACGTAGCCCTCGCCCTGGGTTATGGCGTACATATGCTCGCCTGCCGATTTTACGGCGACGGTTTCGGGCAGGACAAGCCCGTTTAGCTGACTGCTTCCGTCCTCGGAGTCAGAGTAGGAATCCGAGCCGCCCGCTCCCGTATTTTTCTGGGAGAAAAGGAAGCTCGAGCGGTAAAAATACAACGCGGACATAGACACGGCGCAAAGGAAAAGCAAGCATATTAAAAATGTTTTAAGCATCTCTACGGCGTTTTGATACTTTTTTGTCATCATTACTTTTCCTTTCGTTATAATTTTGCGCTCAGTCTTCTTCGTTTCTGAGCTTTGTTTTGACAGGAAGAATTATTTCAACCATGGTTCCGACGCCCATCTTACTCGAAATTTCAATGGTGCCGCCGTGAGCCTCAATGAGCTCCTTGGCGATGGCGAGACCGAGACCGGTGCCGCCCGTGTCGGTGGTTCTTGCCTTTTCGACACGGTAGAATCGCTCAAAGATTCTGGGCAAATCCTCCTCGGGAATACCCAGACCGTTGTCTATGACCTTGATGGAGACGTTCTGATCGGGGAGCAGAGAGGAGCTGACGGCGATGGTGCCGTTGTCGGGGGTGTATTTTATTGCGTTTGAGATTATGTTTACGATGACCTGATCGATCCTGTCCTTGTCCGCGGTGATCTGCGGCAGATTCCTGTCTAACTTGAGCAGGAGCTGATGCCCGTGGGCGGTTGCATCCACCGTCATTACCCGGCACAGATGAGACAGGGAATCGTTCAGATTGTATTCGGTTATCTGCCATTTGGTTCTCTTATTGTCAAGGCGGGAGAGGGTCAGAAGATCCTTTACGATTCCCGTCATTCTGGTGCTCTCGCTGTCGATCATTTCAAGGAACTTGATTTTGATGTCCTCGGGCAATTCGGGGTGTTGGAGAATAGTCTCGCAAGAGCCCTTGATGGAGGTGAGCGGCGTGCGAAGCTCGTGGGAGACATTTGCAACGAACTCACGTCTTGCCTTTTCAAGCTCGTAGCGGGAGGTGACGTCGTGGATAACGGTAATAACGCCGTCGCTCATGTTGCCGCGGTCGCTGTATCTGATGCCGCCGAAGTTTACCTCGATCACTTTGCCGTTGAACACCACCTCGTCAAAGATAATGTTTGAGTCCTCGCTGTTCTCGTCACTGAGAGCATCGCCCGAGGGGCTGTCACTTCGGATATCAAATATGGAGAGCAGGGTGGTAAGGTCAAATTTCTCGTTGTACTTGTCCCCAAGAAGCTCAAGGGCAAAATTATTTATGTTCAGCACCTTGCCCGTGTCCGAGAAGGTGATAACGCCCGCCTGAAGCTGTGAAAATACGGTTTCCAGCTTTTCGCGCTCACCCGACACCTCGGCGATTGTGCTTTTGAGCATCTTTCTCATGTGGTTGAAGGTGCCCGTGAGCACGCCTATTTCATCGTTTGAGTGGGCTTCTATGTTGTAATCGAAATTTCCCGAGGCAACAAGCTGTGCGCCCTTGGTCAGATTCTGGATCGGCGCGGTTATTGCCTTCGAGAGGAAAAACGCCATTATAATTGCTATTATAAGACCGATAAGCAGAGACTGGAGAATGAT
>CAZISP010000185.1:0-3639 GCA_964541955.1 uncultured Lachnospiraceae bacterium | reverse complement strand
AAAAACGTTCGGCTAAACGCCTCCGTTTTTGTTTGCGGGTCGCCGAGGACGTCGACCCCTACGGGTGTAGCCGTAGCGAGCGACCACGACAAACAGCTCTGCCCGAACAAACAAATCCGGCAAAAACGATGTCTGAACAACATCGTTTTTGAGGAAGAACCGGTTGTGGCTCCTCGCAATTTTCACAGACAAGCGAATTCGGCACTGTCGGATTTGCGCGCGGCGAGCGCAAGCCGCCGCCGAGCCTTAGCAAAAGGAATTTCGAAGAGCACCTGTTGCGAATGAGATAATTTCTTTTGCGCCCAGCGAGACGGCGGAGCCTTTCTTCTTTTTGCTCTTTCCGTCCACTTTCTCTCACTTTCTTCTTTCGCGAAAGAAGAAAAAGAGAAAGTGGAAAAAAAAGAAAGCTCGCCGCAAATGATATTTTCCAACCAAGCCCCTTTGAAAAAGCCACCGACTCCTACAAGAGTAAAATATACCTCAAAAAATTCCGTGACTGACAAATTTCTGTCAGTCATGGAGAAAAACAATGTTGTAAAATGATACCGTCGACACAAAAAAAGAGGAGAAGAAATGATCTGTACAAATATAAAAACAATAAATTACAGAAATTCCTCCGACTCTGACGTAAATTTCACCGACGGTGTAAACGTTCTTGTGGGCAATAACGCCCAGGGAAAAACCAACCTTCTTGAAGCCATCTATATGTTTTCGCTGGGAAAATCCTTTCGGGGATCAAAGGAAGCGGACCTTATCAATTTTGATATGAACGAGGCATTCGTTTCCCTTTCCTATAAAGAAAACAAAAGAAGCGACCTCCAGAATATAACGGTAAAAATGCAGAGAAACAGACGTCGGGTGATAGAAGTCAACGGCGTTAAGATTTCAAAGCTTTCCGAGATGATAGGCGCGTTCAGAGCGGTACTTTTCTGCCCAGAGCACCTGTCGCTGGTCAAAGAGGGACCTTCTATGAGACGGTCTTATCTTGACGTTGCCATTTCCCAGTTCCGTCCCGTCTATCTTCGCTCGTTGCAGAGATATTATGCGGTGTTGGAGCAAAGAAATAAGCTGATAAAGGCGGCGGAAGATGACAGAAGACTGTTTGATTCAACCGTTGATATCTGGTCTGCTCAGCTTGCCCACGAGGCGGCAATTATATCCTCTTACCGAGAAAAATACGTTCAAACCGTATGCGAAGCGGTGAAGGATATTATAAAAGATATGTCGGGAGAGAGAGAAAAGGTTGAAATATCCTATGCGGGGTCGGGAAAGCTTGAATCCTACTCTGACCTTAACGCAAACGAGGAGAGATTTTTGAAATTGCTCACCGAGCACCATGACAGAGAGATTGGTGCGGGGGCTACCCTATGGGGAATCCACAAGGACGATATTGATATAAAAATAAACTCAAAAGACGCCCGAAAATTCGCGTCTCAGGGTCAGCAACGCTCAATTGCTCTCGCTCTTAAATTGGCAGAGGGAGAAATATGCAAGAGAGAGACGGGAGATTTCCCTGTTCTGCTTCTTGACGACGTATTAAGCGAGCTTGATAGTGCCCGCCGCGAGTACCTTTTGTCCTCGGTGAGAGGCAGACAGGTGATAATGACCACCTGCGAGAACGGGGATTTCGGCGACGTTAACAGAATAAACGTTGAAAACGGTAAGTATATACAAAATCTGTAACCGGTCAGGAAAAAAACATGTTTTTACACGCAGGAAACAACAAAAATATTCGAGTGAGAAATATTATCGGCATTTTTGATGCCGATAGTGCCACGGTATCCGGAGAAACGAAAAAATATCTGAAGGAGGCTCAGCAGGCGGGGCTTGTTGAGTTCGCAAACGCAGAAGAATTACCGAAATCCTTTGTTTTGTACTCTGATACGGTATCGGACTTTGCCGAGCCGGGAAAATTCAGAGTTTGCTTCTCGCAGCTGTCGTCAACCGCGCTTGAGGGCAGACTTCGCAATCAAAAAATGAGCGAGGAGACGGCAAACGGAGAGTAAGAGATAGGAGTTTAATGTTATTAACTGAGCTTACGGCAAATTATCGCCCTAAGACGGGCAAAAAAAACAATGTTGATATAAAAAAAGTGGTGTCCGATTCGAGAAAAGCGGACAAAGACAGCCTTTTTGTGTGTATTTCGGGAGCAAAGGCAGACGGTCACGATTTTGCCAGGTCCGCTTACAGCGGAGGGTGTAGATTTTTCGCCGCACAAAAGCCGATTGACCTGCCCGAAGATGCTGAAGTTTTGATATTCCCCGACACGAGAATAGCTTTAGCGGAAATGTCTCACTCAATTTACGGCTATCCCTCAAAAAAATTGAAGGTCATCGGCATCACCGGCACCAAGGGAAAAACCACAACGGCACAGCTTATCTGCCGAATTTTAAGTGACAACGGCATAAAAGCAGGGTACATAGGAACAAACGGAATTATTTTCGGAGATCATCATATAAAGACCGCAAATACTACCCCCGAAAGCTGTGATTTGGCTTATTACATGAGTGAGATGGTAAAAGAGGGAGTGAAATATCTCGCCCTTGAGGTATCGTCCCAGGCTCTTTACATGAACCGCGTAAGGGCGGTGGAATTTGACAGTCTTATATATACGAATCTCTATCCCGACCACATCGGCGGTGCCGAGCACCCAACCTTTGAGCATTACAGAGATGCAAAGAGATCTCTTTTCTCAAATTTTCCGACCACGCTTGTTATTTCAAACGGCGACGACCCTTATTCGGACTACATGACCGAGGGAAGCGAGGGGCACAGAGTTGAATATACGGTAGGGGGGAACGGCTGGATAAGAGCCGAAAACCCGAGCTTGTGCAGACGGGGAGATGAGATAGGAGTTGAGTTTGATCTTCACGTTTGTGATAAAGTGCAGAGGGTGAAAATACCCATGCCGGGAAGGTTTAATATTCACAATGCGCTTGCCGCCACCGTTGCCTGCATCAAGGCGGGGGTGAGGGTGGAAAAAATAGCACGATCTCTTGAAAATGCAAGGATAGAAGGCAGATTTCAGGTGATTGAAACTGACAGCGACGCTACTTTTGTTATTGACTATGCACACAACGGAGCGAGTCTTGAGGGAGTGCTCAGAGTTTTGAGGGAATACGAGCCGAGCAGACTTATTTGTGTTTTCGGGTCGGTGGGAGGACGGACAAAAACAAGGAGAGCAGAGCTTGCACAGGCTGCGTCAAGTCTCTGTGACTACTGTATTTTAACGTCGGACAACCCCGATTATGAGGATCCCGATCGTATAATTGAAGAAATATCCTCGCACATGGGAGATTGCCCTCATGAAAAAATAGCCGACCGACGGGCGGCCGTCGAGCGTGCCGCGGAAATTGCGCGGGAGGGGGATATTATACTCCTCGCGGGCAAGGGGCACGAGGATTATCAGCTGATAAGAGGCGAAAAGGTACCCTTTTCCGAGCACGCGATTTTGATGGATTGCTTGAAGAAGATAGGGGTTTAAGGAATCAATCCTTTCCCAACCTTCTCCAGTGGGAGAAGGCTTACGGGTCGTCGAGGGCGCCGACCCCTACGAAGAAATAAACAATTTCCGCAATGTAGGGGCGACCATTGGTCGTCCGCTGACGATAGATTTGTTTAGACTTCACGTCTATGGAC
>CAZISP010000184.1:0-3651 GCA_964541955.1 uncultured Lachnospiraceae bacterium | reverse complement strand
GGCTTCGTGTTCCAGAGCTATAACCTCATTCCCCATCAGACCGTACTCTCGAACGTTGAGCTTGCGCTGACCCTGTCGGGCGTATCGAAGGCAGAGAGACGGCGCCGCGCAAAGGAGGCTCTTGAGCGCGTGGGTCTGGGCGATCAGCTGAGCAAGCGCCCAAATCAGATGTCGGGAGGCCAGATGCAGAGAGTTGCCATCGCGAGAGCTCTCGTCAACGACCCCGAAATCCTTCTTGCCGACGAGCCTACGGGCGCTCTTGACAGTGCCACCAGCGTCCAGATAATGGAGCTGCTCAAGGAGATATCCAAGGACAGACTTATTATCATGGTAACTCACAACCCCGACCTTGCCGAGCGGTACGCCACAAGAACGATAAAGCTCATTGACGGCAAGATCGTTGAGGACAGCGCACCCTACAGCGGCGGAACGGTTGAGTTTGAATCAAAGGAATGTAAAAAGAACAAAAAGAAGGCGGAAAAAGGAAAGCGCACGCAAATGTCTTTCTTTACCGCTCTTTCCCTCTCCCTCAACAACCTGCTCACAAAGAAGACCCGCACCATTCTCACCAGCTTCGCGGGCTCTATCGGCATTATCGGCATTGCGCTTATCCTGTCCGTGTCCTACGGCGTACAGGCATACATTAACCAGGTTCAGCAGGATACCCTTGCCAGCTACCCCATCACGCTTCAGAATGAGGCGGTGGACATGACCGAGCTTGTTCTGTCCGTGGCGGGCACCACCGGCAGCAGCGACGTCGATTCCCACGAGCCGGGCCGCGTTTACTCGAACGATATGCTCTACGAGCTGATGAACAAGATGAACAATCTTACCGCCAGCCAAAACGACCTGAAGGCATTCAAGAAATACCTTGAGTCAAACGAGAAGTTCGACGAGTACGTTTCCTCGGTCAAGTATTCATATGATCTTGACATGAACATCTTCACAAAGGACACCGACGGCAAGATCATCCGCGGCTCCTTTGAGGAGCTGATGTCACAGGTCTACGGTCAGGAAATGACCGCCCTCATGCAGGCAAACCCCATGATGGCGAGCTTCAGCACCTGGGAGGAGCTTCTCTCGGGTGACGACGGCGAGCTGATCACCCCCCTCCTCTACGAACAGTACGACGTTGTCTACGGCGACTGGCCCAAGGCCTATGACGAGGTTGTTCTCGTGGTTGACGAAAACAACGAGATAACCGACATCACCCTCTATCAGCTCGGTCTCAGAACCGCAGACGAGCTGAAGGCGCACCTTGAAACCATGCAGAAGGGCGAGGATTTTGACCTTTCCGAGGAATCAAGCTGGAGCTACGAGGATATATGCGCAAAGGAATTTCAGCTCGTTCTCGCTCCCAATATATACCGGAAGCAGGCAAACGGCAGCTTTGTCGATCTTACCGCCGGCACTGCCGGGCTGGACTATCTCTACCAGGATGACCGGACCGTGACCTTAAAAATCTCCGGCATCATCCGCGCAAACGGCGATGCCGTGTCAAACATGATAGTCGGTTCCATCGGCTACACCAAGGAGCTGACGGAATACGTTATAAACGAGACCTCCAAAAACGAGGTTGTGCTGGCGCAGATGGCAGACCCCACAATCGACGTATTCACGGGTCTTCCCTTTGCAACCGGAAACGAGGCAGAGCTTACCCCCGCCGAGAAGGTGACAGAGTTCACCTCATACCTGCAGACACTCGATACCGAAACCAAGGCAAGCATATACAAGGCTATGATGTCCGAGCCCTCGGCGGAATACCTTACAAACGCGCTGGCGGGCACCCTCGGTCAGATGACCGACGAGGACAAAACAGCTACGCTGATCTCCGCCATCTCAGCGCAGATGAGCATTGATGCGGAGCAGGTTCAGGGCTACATAGCGCAGATGACGGATGAGGAGAGAAACGGCTATCTGACTCAGATCCTCACGGAGACCATAAAAGAGCGGTACAAAACCGAGGTTCTGGCTCAGATCGAGCAGATGCCCGAGGCGCAGTTGGCTATGGCTCTTGACACGGCACAGATAAGCGAGGAGCAGTACACGTTCCTCTACGACACGTTCATGCCCGCCACCGTATCCGAGGCAACCTACGAGGAAAACCTCAAAGCCCTGGGCTACGTTGACATAGATTCACCCTCCGCCATCAATATTTACGCCAACACCTTTGAGGACAAGGACGAGATCGCCGCTCTTATTGCAGAGTACAACGAGGGCAAGGAAGAGGAGGATCAGATCTCCTACACAGATTACGTAGCGCTTCTCATGTCCTCTGTCACCACCATCATCAACGCCATCTCCTACGTGCTTATCGCGTTCGTTGCCATTTCTCTGGTGGTCTCCTCTATCATGATAGGCATTATCACCTACATTTCGGTTCTGGAGAGAACGAAGGAAATCGGCATTCTGCGCTCCATCGGCGCGTCCAAGAAGGATATCTCCCGAGTGTTCAACGCAGAGACCCTCATCGTGGGCTTTGGCGCGGGCGCAATAGGTATTATCATCACCTATGTCTTTGACTCCATCATCACCGCCATCCTCCACGCGCTGACGGGCATCAATACCCTCAACGCCGTTCTCCTTCCCGGATACGCGGCAATACTCATTGCAATCAGTATGTTCCTGACCTTTATCGCAGGACTTATCCCCTCGGGCCTCGCAGCAAAGAAGGACCCCGTGGTGGCATTGAGAACGGAATAACCAAGCCCCTCCCCAAAGGGGCTTGACCCCTAAACAAAAAGGGCTCAACGAGCCCAAAAACAAAAAAACAAGAGCGGCAAGCCGCTCTTGTTTTTTTATGCCCAAAGAATATTCATTACAAGAATAAGTATTCCGAAAAGAGCAGAAACAACTGCCGTTGCAATAAAAAGAACCTTGTCCTTTTTCTTTTCCTTGCCCTTACCGAAGAAGGATTCGGAACCGCCTACGATAGTTCCGGACAGACCGTCGTCATTTCCCTGCTGGAAAAGAACGGCAACAATAAGGAAAACCGCGAGCACAAGCAGAATAATACCAAATACCAATTCCATAATAATTTCAACCTCCCAAAAGATGTTTCAGTTCATTCAAAGCGCCCCGAGGGCGCAGTAACCATTATACTTCGGTAGTATATCACATATTTTCTCAAATTGCAAGAGAAATTTTGATTTTTTACTAAAATATTTTCAATTTAGCCCAATTTGAGAGAAAATCGGTCTGTCATAGGTAAACGGTCTTGCCCGTGCGGGCGGATTCGTATACGGAGCAGACGATCTTAACGCTCTTTATTGCCTCGGCAGGCAGAACCTGCGGGTCTCTGCCGTCGCGCACCGCTTCGATCATGTCATGGACTACGTGCTCATGCCCGTAGGTCTTGCCCACTTCCAGCTTTGCCGCCGAGCGGTTGCCTCGGCCGAAGCGGGCAAGAATTTCTTCTTCCTCCTCGTCCTCGTCGTCGCTGTCTGCCATTTTCCACGTGCGGATAGTATCGGCATCTGCCTCAATCGAGCCCGACGTGCCGTAGAGCATTATCTCGGTGGCGATTCCGGGGTACGCACAGGTTGTGCTGACGAAGGTCGCCGTGGCGCCCGATTTGAATTGTATGAGGGACGCTGTCAAGTCCTCGGTGTCAATTTTGTGGTTGTATATACCCATGGTGGACGTGACCGA
>CAZISP010000183.1:0-3660 GCA_964541955.1 uncultured Lachnospiraceae bacterium | reverse complement strand
CCATTTTGCAAGTGCTTCATGCGTGAAATAGTTGAGCTTTGGTTTTGCCTTTGCTATGTTTCACGCTACCTCCATGGAAAAACATACTTTCGTATCGTACAAATACATTATACAGGTAATTTTTGATACTTATTCAACCGAACTATTATATTTGTGTGAATTTGTGTGAAAATTTGGTGAATAAAAACGAGTTTTGGCGAAAAAACTGTCACCTGATTGTCACGTTTGTGCAAATTCCCGCGTCGAAGTGACAGATTTTGTGGTCGGGACTGAATAAAATTGTGTATAATTTACTATAACGAAAACAGAAAACAGCAAAGGTAACTTCATAAACCGACGGGTGGAAAACGCCTCTCGGACAACTGATCTTAAAGAAAGGTACGTGCTTTTATGTCGGTAAATAATACGCATTTGGGAGCAGAGGAAATCTCTGCGCGCCTTGAAAAGTGCAACAGCGTCTTTTTTATTGGAGCGGGCGGGATAAACATGTCATCCTTGGCGCTCATTACAAAAAACAGAGGGTTTCGCGTTGGCGGCTCGGACAGGACCAGGACCTCTCTTGCCGAAAGGCTTGAGGCGGCGGGCATCGAGATGCATTACAGCCACGACGAGGCAAACGTCCGCGATTACGACGCGGTGGTCTACACCGTTGCCATCTCTCCCGACAACCCCGAATATAAATACGCCCTTGAAAACGGCTTGCTCTGTATTTCAAGAGCCGATTATCTGGGCTTTGTTATGACCGCGTGGGAGAGACGTATCGGAATCTGCGGCATGCACGGCAAGAGCACCTGCACGTCCATGTGCGCCGAGGTTTTTCTTGACGCCAAGGTGGACCCCACGGTATTTTCGGGCGCCGAGCTTGACACCATGGGCGGAGCGTACCACATAGGCGAGGGGCGCGATTTCATTTTCGAGGCTTGCGAGTATATGGATTCCTTCCTTGATTTTAATCCTACAATCGCGGTTGTGTTGAACATCGAAATGGATCACGTTGACTATTTCCATTCAATGGAGCAGATATACGGCTCTTTTGCAAAATTCGCGTCGCTCACGGGAGAGAACGGCTACGTCATTGCGAATTTTGACGACGAGGACGTGCGGATTGCGCTGGGGGACTACAAGGGTCATATTATCACCTTTGGTGTCAGCGAGAACGCGGACTTCCGCGCGGTAAATATCGAATATCATCTGGGCAGACCCGAGTTTGATATATTGAGGAACGGTGAGCATCTTTGCCACGTGCTTTTGTCCGTGGCGGGTGAGCATAACGTTTACAACGCATTGGCTACGGCTGCGGCGGCAACTCTCTGCGGCATCTCCCCTCAGGATATAACGTCGGGACTGTGGAGCTACCACGGCGCAAAGCGCAGAATGGAGCCCAAGGGATTCCTCAACGGTGCGCCTGTTTACGATGACTACGGGCACCATCCCACCGAGGTCAAGACCACTCTTGACGGCGCGTCGCGCATGGGAGAGCGGCACCTGTGGGCTGTATTCCAGCCTCACACCTATTCTCGCACGGCGGCACTGTGGAACGAGCTTATTCACTCCTTTGACAGCTGTCACAAGGTCATTTTTGCTGACGTTTATGCGGCGAGAGAGACGGACACTCTCGGTGTCAGCGCGGAAAAATTGGCGGATGCTCTCGGCGAGCGCGGATTGTACCTTGGCGGCAACGAAGAAATTGCGAAATTCCTGAAAGCAAACGTCCAAAAGGACGATCTTGTGGTCGTCATGGGCGCGGGCGATATATACAAGCTCTACGACCTGCTTGACTTGACGGAGGGCGCAGATGACTGAGGGATATAATGCTATCGCGTCGGTTTACGATAAATTCAACGCCGAGATAGACTACGGAAAATGGGCGGATTTTATCGAGGCATCGTTTGACCGCTTTCTTGTAAGGCGCCCCGAGCTTGTGCTTGATTTGGCTTGCGGCACGGGAAGAATGACTCGCGAGCTGTCAAAGCGAGGCTACGACATGATAGGTATCGACGGCTCCGAGCAGATGCTTTCGGTGGCATCGGACGGAAACTACGACGAGGATCTGAATAAAGTTCACGAAATTCTCTATTTGCTCCAGGATATGCGTTCCTTTGAGCTTTACGGAACGGTTGGGGCTGTTGTAAGCTGTCTTGACAGCATAAATTATCTGACCGAGGACGGGGATCTTGAAAAGACGTTCAAGAACGTTCACAATTATCTCGACCCCGACGGGCTTTTCCTGTTTGATGTGAACAGTCCGTACAAATTCAGAGAGATTTACGGCGACAACGCTTATATACTTGAGGACGAGATCGACGGCTGTAACGTCTACTGCGGCTGGCAGAACTGCTTTGACGAGGAAACGGGCATTTGTAAGTTTTATCTGACGTTGTTCTCCGAAAACGAGGACGGCACCTTCTCTCGAAGCGAGGAAGAGCAGCAGGAGAGAATG
Source organism: uncultured Lachnospiraceae bacterium (assembly GCA_964541955.1). Lineage (GTDB taxonomy): Bacteria > Bacillota > Clostridia > Oscillospirales > CAG-272 > SIG710. Next base: position 1,220 of record CAZISP010000183.1, on the reverse strand, counting down.
TACACGCTTGAGCAGCTGAAAAACGTGCTTGAGACGTGCGGATTTGAATATCTCGGTGCGTACTCGGGTTACGGCTTTGATGAGACAGACGAGAAGACCGAGCGGTATTATATTGCCGCAAGAGCAAAAAAGTAAAAGGAAATTGAAACATGAGCAAAGCAACGATCTTGAGGGCGATGACCCGTGACGGAAGCGCCCGAATCCACGTTATAAATTCAAAGGCGATAGTCAACTCTGCCATTGAGAAGTTCGGTACGACCCCAACCGCTACGGCGGCGCTGGGCAGACTTCTGACGGTCACGTCCATGATGGGTGCCATGATGGGCAACAAGGACGATTCCATTACCGTGAACTTCCGCGGCGACGGACCTGCGGGCTCTGTTCTGGCGGTTGCCGACTACTACGGAAACGTCAAGGGCTATATTCAGAACCCCGCCGTTGACCTTCCCAAAAAGGCGAACGGCAAGCTGGACGTGGGCGGCGCTATCGGCAGAGGTACGCTCAATATTGCCCGCTATGTCAGCGGAGAAGAGCCTTACGCGGGCTCTACCGAGATAGTCAGCGGCGAGATCGCCGAGGATATTGCGGATTACTACGCCAGAAGTGAACAGGTGCCCACGGTTTGTGCGCTGGGCGTGCTTGTTGATACGGACTGCACCTGCCGCGCGGCGGGCGGAGTTATGGTTCAGCTTCTCCCTTTTGCCGACGAGCAGACGGTAGACCTCATTGAACGCAACGCGGCGGACCTTAGCCGTGTGTCCAGCCTTTTTGACAGAGGACTAAGCAATGAGGAGATCGCAAATATCGCGCTTCGCGATATTCCCTTCGATATTTTCGACGAGCTTGAGGTGGAATATAAATGCAACTGTACCCGCGAGAAGATGAGGGCTGCGCTTGAGAGCCTTAAGCCCGATGAGGTCTACGAAATGCTTCGTGAGCAGGTGTCGGAGGGAAAGCCCGAGGAGCTTGACTTTTATTGCCGTTTCTGCTCAAAGCATCATGTTTTCGGCAGGGAAGAGATCGACAGTATCTTTGGAAAGTGATTTTTTCGGGGCGCGGCGAAATCAAGTCGCGCCCGACTCCTTTTTGACCGAAAAACACGGGAAAAAATATTTGAAAAAATTTCAAAAAGGTATTGACAAACGGGGGTTTAGATGATATAATATCAAAGTCGCCACGGAAAAACAGCGTTGTAGCGATAACTTGGGAGCATAGCTCAG
>CAZISP010000182.1:0-3685 GCA_964541955.1 uncultured Lachnospiraceae bacterium | reverse complement strand
ATTCTCGGCGCACTTGTCGGCGCGATTATTACGGAGAAGATCTACTACGTTCCCGGTGTAGGTAACATGCTTACCAACGCCATCAGCCTTTACGATAACGCCGTTATCGTAGGTCTGACTCTCTTCTATGCGCTGATCTCCATCACGGCAATTATACTCGGTGACGTGCTTATGTCTATAGCCGATCCGAGAATTTCTTTCAGCAGTAAAGCGAGGTAAAGAAATATGAATGAAAATTTGATAGATCTGACCGACCTCGGCTTGACTGAGGAGGAGCTTTTCGCTCACGTTGAGAACAGCGCCGCTGATGCCGAGAAGATCACGGCACCCAGATATTCCTACTGGCGTTCGGTTCTTCGCGTGTTCTTCAAGAAGAAGATCAACAGCGTTATCTTGGCGATTCTTGCATTCCTTGTAATATTTTCGTTCGTTTATCCCATGTTCTCGGGCTATGATGCTACCGCTAACGTTATCGTTGAGAACGGTAAGAACCTTAACCCCGCTGATGCTATGGACAAGTACGGACACAATATTCACTGGATCCTTGGCTCCGGCCCTGCGGGCGAGTCTGTATTCGACAAGCTTTGGGCGGGCTCCAGAATTTCTCTGGCGCTTGCGTTCGTTTGCGCGGTTATCAACATGACTATCGGCGTTGTTATCGGCGCCATCTGGGGCTTTTCGAAGAAGTTTGATATCATTATGACCGAGGTATACAATATTATAGGTAACGTACCCTATATTCTGTTGATATCGGTTATCGTAATGATCCTGACTGCCAGCTTCTGGAGCATGGTGTTCGCTCTGACGATCACCGGCTGGCTCGGCATAGCTTACTTTATCAGAACCCAGGTTATCATTATCCGTGACCGCGAGTACAACCTGGCTTCCCGCTGTCTCGGAACCTCTACCATGCGTATTGCAATAAAGAATATTCTGCCTTTCATGGTTTCGGTTATCGTTACTCTTGCGGCAACGGAGATCCCCTCGTATATTTCTTATGAGGCATTCCTTTCCTATATCGGTCTGCAGATGTCCGATATGTCGCTGGGTAAGATCATCGAGCGTGCCAGCGCAAGCATGTTCACACCCGGCCGTGAGCTCCAGTTCTGGGCTCCCGTTGCCGTTGCATCTATCATTACTGTCGTTCTCTACGTGGTTGGTCAGAATCTCGGCGACGCTTCCGACCCCAGAACGCATATGTAAGGAGGATAGCATGGAAGATAATAAGAAAGTACTCCTGTCCGTTAAGGACTTGCACGTAAAATTTCGTGTAAGAGGACGAATCCTCACCGCTATCCGCGGAATTTCCCTTGATATCTATGAAAACGAGTCTATCGCAATCGTTGGCGAGTCGGGCTCGGGTAAATCCGTATTCACAAAGACCTTTGCGGGTATGCTTGATGAAAACGGCTATATCAGTCAGGGCGATATTGTCTTTTCTGACGATGAGTTGGCTGAAACCTACGTTGATTACACCGGCAGCAGGAAACAGTTCGTTGCTTCCCTTGCTTCTAAGCTGAACAGGTATTCAAAGCTTGAGCTTGGTTCGCAGACATATCGGGAAATGAAGGCTATTGAGGCTGAGGAAAAGGAAAAGTCGGAAATTTCCGCAGACGATGAGCTGGAATATAACGATAAGATCTCCGATTTGACCTTCAAGATGACGGAAATCTTCAATCGCCGTCAGACAATGGACCGCAAGAATGAGAAAAAAGAGATCGCTGAAGCGAGCGCTCGGATCGCGGCATACAAGGAGCAGATAAAGCAGCTCACAGCCGAGTATGAGGTGAAGAAGGCCGCAAACAAGGCTGCTTACAGGAGCGACAAGGCCTCGATTGAGGCTTGTCGTGAAAAGCTTGCCGTACTTCGCGCACGGTATAACAGGGAGATCCTTGGTGAAATTTCCGCAGAGACGACTATCCGTAATCTCAGAATCGCAAAAGAAATTTATCTTTCTGTCGGAAGATTCGGCCATGTTCGTCGCAACAAGCTGACCCGTGGTCTTATGAAGGCGTTGAAAAACGCTATGACGATCGGTGTTGACCTCTCGGACGAGAACGAGCTCAACCGCGTATTTGATACCATTCTTTTCCGCGTTCGTTACATCGACGAGACCGAGGACAAGCTTCACGGCAACTGCGTTCTGAATCTGGCAAAGATAAAGGACTCCAAAGACTGGACACAGATTCGAGGCAACCGCATTGCCACCGTATTCCAGGACCCCATGACCTCTCTTAACCCCATTATCACTATCGGTAAGCAGATATCTTCCATTATTATGAAGCATCAGCACTGCTCCGAGGTTGAGGCAAGAGAGAGAGCCATCTCTATGATGAAAAAGGTTGGTATTCCCAACGCCGAAAAGCGTTTCGACGACTATCCTTTCCAGTATTCCGGCGGTATGAGACAGAGAATCGTTATTGCGATCGCTCTTTCCTGCCAGCCCAAGATCCTTATCTGTGACGAACCTACAACAGCTCTTGACGTTACGATTCAGGCACAGATCCTCGATCTTTTGAAGAAGCTTCAGAAGGAATTTAATTACACCATCGTTTTCATCACTCACGACCTTGGCGTTGTTGCCAACATCGCTGACCGTGTTGCGGTTCTTTACGCAGGTCAGATAGTTGAGCTGGGTAGCGTTTACGATGTGTTCTACGATCCTCGTCACCCCTATACCTGGGCGCTTCTTTCCTCGCTTCCTCAGCTTGCGGAAAGACAGTCGAAGCTCTTCTCTATCTCCGGTACGCCTCCTTCTCTGTATAACACCATCGTGGGCGATCCCTTTGCGCCGAGAAATCAGTATTGCATGAAGATCGATACGCTTAAAGAGCCTCCCATGTTCCCCGTTACGGACACTCATTATGCCAAGACCTGGCTTCTTGATCCCCGTTCTCCCAAGGTTGAAAAGCCCGAGGCGATTCGGGATATTCATGAGAAGCTCAGTAACGCATTCAATATTTAAGGAGGACAGGCTGTGTCAAATAAAAATAAAAAGTTTAATATAAAGCACCTGCCCGAGCACGGTCCCCTTGACGAAAACGGCAGAGAGGTTCTGCTGTCACTTGAAAACGTTGACATTACCTTCGGTAAGGGCGACAAGGCTGTACGTGCTGTTAAAAATGCCTCCTTTGATATTTATAAGGGCGAGACCTTTTCGCTTGTAGGCGAGTCCGGTTCGGGTAAGACCACTATCGGACGCGCGGTTATCCGCGTAAACCCCTGCGCGAGCGGTCGCATCCTTTATAAGGGCGTTCCGATTTCGGGTAAGATCCCCAAGTCTCTTGACCGCGAGGTCATCAGAAATATTCAGATGATCTTCCAGGACCCTGCCGCATCGCTGAACGAGCGCGCAACGGTTGACTATATCATCTCTGAGGGCCTTTATAACTTCCACCTTTTCAAAAACGAGGCGGACAGAGTTGCCAAGGTTGAGAATATGATCGAGGAGGTCGGACTGCTCCGTGAGCACCTGACACGTTACCCTCACGAGTTTTCGGGCGGTCAGCGCCAGAGAATCGGTGTGGCGCGCGCCATGGTCATGGAGCCTGAGCTGGTCGTGGCGGACGAGCCTATCTCGGCGCTTGACGTATCCATTCGTGCGCAGGTGCTTAACCTGCTCAAGAAGTTCCAGCAGGAGAGACAGACCACATATCTCTTTATTGCTCACGACCTTTCTATTGTT
>CAZISP010000181.1:0-3731 GCA_964541955.1 uncultured Lachnospiraceae bacterium | reverse complement strand
AGGTACCAAACGTCCTTGGACTTCTGAACGATATCGCTGTGGCAGATATCGCACTTGCCGCCCTGGGAGTCCTCGTTGGAAAGAACAACCTTACAGGAGGGGCAATAGTTTACGAGGGCGTTGTCGCGGAAAACGAGACCGTTCTCGAACATCTTCAAAAAGATATACTGGGTCCACTTATAGTAGTCCTCCTCGGTGGTGTCGATAACACGAGTCCAGTCGAAGGAGAAGCCGACCTTCTTGAGCTGAGAGGTGAACTTTTCAATATTTCTGTCGGTAACGATTCTGGGGTGAACGCCCGTCTTTATAGCGGTGTTCTCGGTGGGCAGACCGTATGCATCAAAGCCGATGGGAAAAAGAACGTTGTAGCCCTGCATTCTTCTCTTGCGGGACACAACCTCAAGACCCGAATACGCCTTGATATGACCTACGTGCATACCTGCGCCCGAAGGATAAGGGAATTCCACCAGCGCGTAGAACTTGGGCTTCTCGGACTTGTCCTGAGCCTCAAAGATCTTCGCCTCTTCCCACTTTTTTTGCCATTTTTCTTCAATTGTTTTGAAATCGTATTTCATAATGATATGCCTTTCAATGAAGTAATTAACTTTTATTCTCCCTGCTCACGTGCAGGTGCGCTCGCCTCACGGTAGAGCTTTTCGATGTTGTAGAAATCTCTTGCCTCTCGGCTGAACACGTGAACCACCACCTCGCCAAGGTCAACCAGTATCCAGGTGTTGTTTCCTCTGCCCTCGTAGGACTTGAGCTTGAGCCCGCCCACGTCGCAAAGCTGATATTCAACCTCATCGGCAAGTGCCTTTATGTGTGTGTTGGACGTACCCGAGCACACGACGAAGTAGTCAACTATGTCTATCTTCGATGCGACGGGAATTATTTTAACGTCGATTCCTTTTTTGTTATCAAGAACGGTAGCCGCCGCCTCGGCTATTGCCTCGGGCGCCACGTCGCGCAGGTCTCCTACTTTGAATATTTCTTCCATTTTTTTCTCCTTAGTTTTTGGTGGGAGGAATGTAAATTCCGTTTTGGTCAACCGACTCGCCGTTGTAAACGTCAACCTCGGCGGGTGAGTTGTATATCTCGACCATGTAATCCGCATCGGGGTTAGTCAGCGCCAGCCTGCTGTCAAACATCTCGGGAGTGATGTCCTTGCCGTAAACGTTGAGATAACCGTTGATGATTTCAAGCGTCGCGTCGTGGCTGAGAACATAGTACCAGGTGCCGCTGGTCCGGTACTCCCGAATGTTTTGTCCCGGAATGGTCAGCATGGTCATATTATCCAGATCTATGGAAAGCGCCGCCTTCGCAAAATACACAAAGTCGTTCAGGCTCAGATTCGTCTTGGCATATTTGAGCATCTGCCCTCCGATCTGTGTAAGAGTCGAAACGCTTACCTTCGCCTTGAACTGCTTTACGAACGCCGTCATAAATATCTTCTGTGCATCGGTTCTGCCGATGTCCGCCTGAATATATCCCTTGCGGAATCTAACAAACTGCTCTGCCTGCTCGCCGTTCAAAGTCTGCCAGCCCTCTTTGAGGTCAATGTAAAGGTCCTGCTCGGGGTCCTCATAGAACATATCACGAGGAACGTACATAGGCACGCCGCCGATGATATCGACGATGTTTCTGAACGCCGCAAGGTCAAGGGATGCGTAGAAGTCAATTTTTATGCAAAAGGTCTCCTCGTAGAACTTGGCGAGGTTCTCTAAATCCTTCTTATAGTACGAGTAAGCGCCGTTCAGCTTTTTGTAGGAGCCGCTTGCATTGTATCTGGCATAGGTGTCTCTCGGAAGCTGAACAATATTGACCGTGCCGGTGTTTACGTCAAACTGAGCGATCATATTAACGTCGGTAAGTCCCGCCGCTTTATCGTATCCCACAAGCAGGAAGTTATAAACTCCCTCTCGGCGCACGTATTGATTTTTTTCAATCTCCACAACGACCTTGTTTCCGTCGTCGTCCGTGTCGGTAATCGTTCCCGTGATCGGAAGCTCCTCATCGACAGAAGGCACCGCAGGGTTAAAATTGTCGGCAACGATCCATATGCCAAATCCCACGGCAATTACAGTAAAAATCACAATGGTAAGAACAATTATAACGCCCTCGGAGCTCTTCTTTTCCTTTGGGCGGCGAATCTTCATTTCTTCATTCATTTTCCGTTTTATTACCTCTTGGCAGTACTCATGACTGCGTGTTCATAATAAGATAATTTCTTGCTTCAGTGGTATTTTCATCAATGGGAGCGCCCTCGGCCTGAAGGCATCGAACAGTCATGTCAAAGGACAGCACCAAGGTGCGGTCAAGATGACGCAGTCTTTCGCTCTCGCTCATTTTCTCGGGCACAACATCCCAAAAATGATGGCGCAAGCGGACGCAATCATCGAATTTTCTCGTTTCTTCAATATAATCCGCGAGATATATTATCTTCTCGCAAATGCTCATGTCAGCCCGACCCGTGGTGTGCCATCTGACGGCGCAAACAAGCTCGGGGTCGGCAAATTCGGGGTATTTCAATGGGATAAGTGCCGCCGCCGTTATGGCGTGAAGCGTTTTCGGCGCTTTTTTTTCGGCATCTTTTACCATTATACCAAGTTCGTCGCATAATTGCAACTGTTTTTCAAAAGTATTTTCTTTCGTCAGGTCATGAAGCAGCGCCGCCGCCCTCAAAAGCGGGATTTTTTCGGGAGCATACAGTTCACCCAGGCGCACAGCTTCTTTTTCAACGCCAAGAGTGTGGCAAAAGCGAAAATCCGACATCTCCGCCGCCGTTTTTTCTCTGAGCGCGTCTATCATTTTTTCATCAAGCATTATTTTCTCCGACATAAAGTCCTTTTTCCGAAATATACGTCTTAACCCTATCGGGAAGATATTTCCCCGTGTCCTCACCCAGACGGAGCATTTCACGAAGCTCGCTTGAAGATATTTCCAGAGGGGACATCTTAATATGACGGATTTTTCTGCCCGATTGTTTCTCAAGAGAGTAAATTTTTTCTGAAATTTTGTCGTCCAGCTCCCTGTCCGTCTCGCGACGAACGTAAACGAGACCGCAGAGCGACAAAATATCAAGATACCTGTACCAGCGGTCGAAAGTGAGTATCATATCGGTTCCAACGAGCAGAAACAGCTCGTCGTCGGGGTATTTTTCACGCAAAGCCGTCAGGGTATCGACAGTATAGCTTCTGCCCCCTCTTGATATCTCAATATCGGAGATTTCCGCGCAGTCCAATTCTTCAAAAGCAAGACGACACATCTCAAGGCGGGTCTGAGCCGACACGGGGGTTGACATTTCCTTGTGCGGCGGCTCAAACGCGGGGATTATGAGAAGCTTATCAAGCTTCATTTCCTGCGAAAACTTGCGGGCGGCGAGCACGTGACCGCAGTGAACGGGCGAAAAGGTTCCGCCGTAAATTCCAATCCTCATGCTCTGCCCTCCCGTGTCAGATAATTATCTGCTTCTTTTTCTTTGATTCTCTGTAAAGCACGAATTTTGTACCAACCGTGCAAACAACGTCCGCGCCTGTGGCCTGCGCCAGTGCCTCCGCCGCCGAGCGGGGTGTTTCCGCACTGTTGTCAAGCACCTTGAGCTTTATCAGCTCTCGCGCCTCCAGGGCATCGCTGACGGTAGTTACGAGGTTGTCTGTAACGCCATCCTTGCCGACCTGCATTATTGTGTCTATTCCGTTTGCCATGCTTCGAAGCGTGGCTCTCTGTTTACT
>CAZISP010000180.1:0-3798 GCA_964541955.1 uncultured Lachnospiraceae bacterium | reverse complement strand
GTGCGGTAGTCGCCGTTTATCTTAACGTAATCATAGGTCAGGTCACAGCCCCAGGCGGTGGACTCAACGTCTCCCATGCCCAGGTCAACAAGAATTTCTATCTCATTGCAAAGAAGAATTTCCTTTGCCTTTTCCTCGGAAAAATCGATTCCCGCGCCGTTTTCGCAAACCTTTATCTCGCCCGCCTTTGAAGCAAAGGCAACGTCTATCTTATCAACGTCAACGTCCGCTCCGCTGTAGCCGATGGCACAGAGCACTCTGCCCCAGTTTGCGTCCGAGCCGAACATTGCCGCCTTGGTCAAAGCCGAGCAAACAACGCTCTTTGCAACCACCTTGGCTGTGGCAAGGTCTGCCGCTCCGCTGACCTTACATTCAAGAAGCTTTGTGGCGCCCTCGCCGTCTGCCGCAATGCAGCGGCAAAGGTGAACCGTCACGGAATTGAGCGCCGCCATGAACGCGTCAAAATCCGCGCCCTCGCTTGTGACCGTTTCATTTCCCGCCATACCGTTGGCGAGAACCGTTACCATATCGTTCGTGGACGTATCGCCGTCAACGCTTACCATGTTAAAGGTGTTCTGAACGTCGCCGCGCAGAGCCTTTTCAAGCATTTCGGGGGAAACAGAGGCATCGGTGGTGATGAAAACGAGCATTGTCGCAAGATTGGGATGAATCATGCCCGAGCCCTTTGCGATGCCGCCGATATGGCAGGTCTTGCCGCCAATTTCAAACTCGAACGCCACTTCCTTTAAGCGCGTGTCGGTCGTCATGATTCCCTCTGCCGCCATTTGGCTGCCGTCGGGGGAAAGAGCCTTTATAAGCCGGGGAATACCCGCCTCAATAGGGTCGATGACCATCTGCTGACCGATAACGCCCGTGGATGCCACCACAACGTCGGTCGAGGGGATACCAAGCGCCTTTCCAAGCAGGTCGCAGGTGGTCTGAGCGATCTCGATGCCGTTTGCGTTGCAGGTATTTGCGTTTCCGCTGTTGCAGATGACCGCCTGAGCGTAGCCGTCCGAAATATTCTGCTTTGTAACGGTCAGAGGCGCACCCTTGACCAAATTCGATGTATAAACAGCCGCCGCCGTGCAACGCTTCTCGCTGTATATGAGGGCAATATCCCTTTTAGTTCTGTTTTTTCTTATGCCGCAGTGAACACCGCTGGCCGTAAATCCCTTTGCGGCACAAATGCCGCCGCTGATTTGCTTCATTTTTGTTTCTCCTAAAAATTACAGTTCAAGTCCCGTTTCGGGGGCAATTCCAAGCACTATATTCATGCACTCGATGGCCGCGCCCGACGCGCCCTTGCCCAGATTGTCATATCTCGCCGTCAAAAGGATAACGTCCTCATCTCCGTGGACGGAGATCTCCATCTTGTCCTTGCCGGACAGCTTCGCAGCCGACAAAAACCCGCTCTCGTCGGCGTTTTCCTCGTAGTAAACGAGCCCGCCCGGGTAAGCGTTTTTCAAAACGCTCTTCACGTCATCTGCCGTGCCGTTTATCTCTTCGACAAACAGGGGCACCGTCACCTCCATGCCCGAGTAAAAATCACCGACAATGGGGCAGAACGCGGGCTTCTTCTCAAGTCCCGTATATTCGAGCATCTCGGGAATGTGCTTGTGGTGCTGGGCGATGCCGTACTGTCTCGGCGCACCGAGAAGTGCATCGGCCTCGTCCGCCTCGTACTCTGCTATCATGTTCTTGCCGCCGCCGCTGTAGCCTGTCAGCGAATGGCAAGCAAGGCGCGCGTCGGGCTTGATTATGCCCGCCTTTACCAAGGGGGCAACGAGCGCGATAAAGCCGCCCGCATGACAGCCGGGAACGGCAATTCTCTTTGCTTTTGCCACCTTTTCAAAGCCGCCCTCGAATATCTCGGGGAAGCCGTAGGTCCAGTCGGGATTGGTTCTGTGCGCCGTTGAAGTATCAAGCACAACGGTGCTGTCGTTCTCGATCATTGCAACCGACTCTCTCGCCGCATCGTCGGGAAGACAGAGAAAGGCGATATCGCAGGCGTTCAGCATTCTTTTTCTCGCCTCGGGGCTTCTTCTCTCCTCATCGGAAAGGGTCAGAAGCTCCAGATCCGCTCTCGCGGCAAGTCTTTCATATATGCGAAGTCCCGTGGTGCCGGACTTGCCGTCAATAAATATCTTTTTCACTTTTCAATCTGCTCCTTCACGTATGCAAGCTGTGCTTCGACAGATTCGACAGACGTTCCGCCCTTTGAGATTCGCTTTGAAACGCAGGTCTCAAGGGAAATGGCGTCGTAAACGTCCTCGTCAAACAGCTCCTCGAACCTTTTCAGCTCGTCCATTGTAAGCTCGTCCAAAACCTTGCCCTGTTCTATGCAATAAGCGACCACCCGACCCGAAATTTTGTATGCCGAGCGGAAAGGAAGCCCTTTCTTTACAAGGTAGTCCGCCATGTCGGTGGCGTTAATAAAACCGCCCTGCGCCGCCTTGTACATATTATCCTTCTTCACCTTCATGGTCTCGACCATGGGAGCAAAGACTTTGAGGCACATTTTGAGGGTGTCAACGGAATCAAAAATCGCTTCCTTGTCCTCCTGCATATCCTTGTTGTATGCAAGGGGCAGACCCTTGAGCATGGTGAGCGTAGCGATCAGATTACCGTAAACTCTGCCCGTCTTTCCGCGCACCAACTCTGCCATGTCCGAATTTTTCTTCTGAGGCATGATGCTGGATCCCGTTGTGTAAGCGTCGTCAAGCTCAACGAAAGCAAATTCCCAGCTTGACCAAAGAATAATTTCCTCGGAGAAGCGGGAAAGATGCATCATAACGGTGGAAAACGCCGCACCGAGCTCAATACAGAAATCTCTGTCCGAAACGCCGTCAAGGCTGTTGAGCATCACGCTGTCAAAGCCGAGGCTTGCCGCCTCAAAATCGCGGTCGGTATCGTACGTCGTCCCCGCCAGAGCGCAACAGCCGATGGGAGAGGAATTCATGCGTTTTTTTGCATCCTCAAGCCGGGAAATGTCACGCAGGAGCATCATGGCGTAAGCCATCAGATGGTGACCGAAGGTTATGGGCTGTGCTCTCTGAAGATGAGTGTAGCCGGGGAGTATCGTTCCCTTATTTGCCTCGGCCTGCAAGCAGATCGCCCCAAGCAAAGAACGGATAAGAGAAATTATCTCATCAACCTCATCACGCAGATACATACGCACGTCAAGCGCAACCTGGTCGTTGCGGCTTCGCGCAGTGTGAAGCTTCTTTCCCGCATCGCCGATGCGCGCGGTCAGCTCCTCCTCGATGAACATATGTATATCCTCGGCGTTCATATCAAGCTCCAGCTTGCCTGCCTCGATATCGGCGAGAATGCCCTCAAGCCCCTTTGTTATCAGGTCGGCTTCATCGGAAGTGATGATCCCTTTGAGCGCCAGCATTGCGGCGTGAGCCACAGAGCCTTTTATATCCTGTTTATACATACGGCCATCAAAACGGATAGACGAATTAAAGTCGTTTGCCACCTGATCTACGGTGCCGGCAGTCCGTCCCGCCCACATTTTTGCCATGATTTTATCCTCTTTTGTCTGATTTTTTCGTTTTTTGAAAACCGATAAAGGATTTTGCCCCGACTGCGGCAAAATCCTTTACCTTAAAGATTATTTCTTATTCTTTGCCATAACGGCAGCACGAACCTTGATGGGAAGTCCGTAGAGATTGATGAATCCCGCGCTGTCCGCCTGGTTGTATACGTTGTCCTCGCCAAAGGTAGCGATCTCCTCGGAATAGAGGGAATAATCGCTCCAAACGCCTGCCTTGATGATGTTACCCTTGTAGA
>CAZISP010000179.1:0-3821 GCA_964541955.1 uncultured Lachnospiraceae bacterium | reverse complement strand
GTTTCCGACGGGATCGGAAAAGAAGATTTTGAATAAACGGTTGACATTGTCGGGAAAATCGTGTAAAATATCGCTGAGTAAAACCAATGACAAAAAACGGAGATCGAAATGAAAAAAGTTCTTATTGTAACGGCGATCATTATCGCTATTATCGCTGTTATTACCCTTTGCGTTGCGCTTTTTGAGGGAGAAACGGACGAATGGAAAGACTTCTACGGCAACGATGAAATTTACAGCATCGAGCTCACAAAGGAAATTGAGGATTTTCCCGGAACGGAATTCGTCTGGACCGCAAACGGGGTTATAGCCAAATCCGGAAGCTCCTCAAAAACCGTAATATACGGATTTCCTGTCTGGAATGTTTTCTTTTACGACTTTACAGGCGACGGATATGACGATCTGTGCGCCACTGTTTCGGTAGAAGAGGACGGAGTTGAATCTGACAGAATCGTCATCCAAGATTACCAGCTCAATAGAGGATATGAGATATCCGACCCCGGCAATTACAATTTCCGCCTTGAGATGAAAAACGGCGAGCTCGTTGCTGTGAGAACGAGCTTTTCGGACAACAGCGATGCCGTCAACGGCAGCATTATCTTTGATGACGCAGTGATGAAATTCAAGGCTGACGGCGAGTGATATCAATGAAAATTGAAAATCTGGCGGTCTCGGGCTTTGATTCCGCCATGCTGACCGTAAAAAATAAGGGTTACGTATACAAAAATCCGTGCAGACACTCAAACGGTCTCATGATACTGCGAAACGGAAAGGTCCGATATTTTCAAAGCGGCAAGACCTATCTTTCGGACCCGCATCACGTGCTTTTAATTCCCGCGGGCGCGGATTACAGTCTCGTTTGCGACGAGGATTCGGAAACCTGCGTTATAAATTTTCTCAGCCCTGCCATTTCCGAGGAAATTCTCTCATTTGAGTGCTCGGAGGATTTTAGTCTTGACGCGGAATTTGTGATTTCAAATTACGACGGCAATACTGCCGCCAGACTAAGCTCTGTCAGCCGTCTGTACGCCATTCTTTCAAGGTTGCTTAGCGGAGAAAAGGACAAAATACCGAAAATCATAAAAAGGGGTGTTGATTTCATTGACGAAAACGTCTTTGACAACGCGCTCACTATTGAAAACGCGGCAAGGTGTGCGGGCGTTAGCGAGGTATATTTCAGACGTGTGTTCGGCGAGTGTTTTGGAGTGTCGCCTCTGAAATACATACAGGAAAAGCGCATTTCCCACGCAAAGCGTCTGATGTCGGACAGAACGGTGAAGCTTGAGAGCATCGCGCTCGACAGCGGTTACACCTCTATCTACAGCTTCAGCGCGGCGTTCAAGAAAAAAGAAGGCATTTCGCCGTCGCAATACAGAGAAAAATACGGAGAACTTTAGGTTCTCCGTATTTTTGTTTCGTTTTGATTAAAATTTGTGTCGATTCAAGCATTTTATTTTGCTTTTTTTCGTGGTAGAATGAGACCAATGAAAGGAGGGACGTCATGAAAAGACACCTTTTTGAAAATATGTACGAAAAACCGCCGCTGACTGTGTCGATCTCAGCACCGACCCCCAACGAAATGATTTACAGAGCGAAAAACGCACTCTACAACGGTGCGGATGCGTTTCTTTTTCACCTTGAAAATCTGAATCCCGAGTTTTGGAATGAAAAAAACTTCGGGGATATCTTCGAACAGTGCGGCACAAAGCCTGTCATGGTGGTATGCTATCCGAGCAACGCAAACACTCGCAGCCTGGCCGACGACGAGCTTTTTGAAATAGAGCTTGACGCAATTCGCGCGGGCGCTTCCTGTGTTGATATTCGGGGAGATATGTTCGACCGAGGCGCACACAGAGAGCTTTCAATGAAGCCCGACGTTATCAAAAAACAGAATAAAGTCATCGAAAAGGTGCACGAAACGGGGGCACAGGTCATCATGTCCTGTCATGTACTCTCCGAATATCTTGACACAGAAACGCTCATTGAAATGGGTAAAAAAATTCAATCAAGAGGTGCGGACATCGTAAAAATAGTTATGAACGCTTTCAGCGAGGATCAGATGGTGGAGGCATATACGTCCACTTACCGTCTGCATAAGGAGCTTGAAAAGCCCGTCTTGCATCTCCTGGTCGGCAAATACAGCCAAACTCACAGAATGTTGGGCGCTGCATTGGGTTCTTGCCTTTCATTCTGCGTTGACAGCTACGACCAATATCAGAACAAGGTCAAGCCTCAACTCCGTGCAATGAAAGTAATTTACGACAATCTGCACTACTATCGTTTTGAACAAAGGAGAAAAGATTATGTTTCAAGAATTCAAAAATAAAACAGTCCTCATCACCGGCGCATGCTCGGGCATGGGACTTCTGACAACACATAATTTTGCCGAGTTTGGAGCAAACGTCGTTATGATGGACATTTGCGAGGACAAGCTGAAGGAAGAAGCCGAGGCGCGTTGTGCCAAGGACTACTCTGTCATCGGGCTTTACACCAACGTGAGAAAATACGAGGACATAAAGCGTGCCGTTGACACTGCGGCAGAAAAATTCGGCAGCGTTGATTTCACCGTCAGCTACGCGGGCGGCTTTCCCGGCAGAGTTTGCAACGACAACAAGCCATTTTGGGAGCGTTCCCTCGAAACGCTTGAGTGGGGGATCGACGTTAACTTCCGCGCACCTATGTATATGGTACGCGCAGTATTCCCTGTGATGATGAAGCAAAAAAGCGGTGTTATTATCAACGTCGGGTCAGTTGATGGCGTAACGGGTGCCGCCGGAGCGCTGGATTACAGCGCGGAAAAAAGCGGTCTTGTCGGTCTGACCAAATCTACGGCACTCATGGGCGCACCATACGGCGTGCGTTGCTGCATGATATCCCCCGGCCCCGTGCTTACCCGTGCGGCAATGGCGAATATGAAAACACCGCTCGGCTATGCGGCAGAGACACAGGAGATCGTTGACATGGTGATGTATCTCTGCTCGTCGAAGGCACGCTCGATAACGGGTGACAACTACCTCATCGACGGAGGCAGAGCCTGCGGAGTGAGAGATTAAATAAAGGTGATAAAAATGAAAGCCATACTTGTAAAAGAAGACAAGTCACTTGTTTGGGAAACCGTTCCCGATCCTGTTATAAAAGACGATGAGTGCCTCATAAAAATCAACTACGCCGCACTCAACCGCGCGGATCTCATGCAGAGAGAGGGCAATTATCCCCCGCCTGCGGGCTGTCCCGAATGGATGGGTCTTGAAATTTCGGGCACCATCGAGAAAATAGGCAACGGCGTTCCCGCAGTTTTTAAGATGAAGATAGGCGACAAAATTTGCGCGCTTTTGGGTGGCGGCGGTTACGCTGAATACGTGGCAGTGAAGCACGACATGCTCATACCCATCCCCGAAAATTGCTCCATGGCTGAGGCGGCGGCAATGCCCGAGGCATTTGCCACGGCATATCTCAATCTCTTCATCGAGGGCAAAATTCAGAGCGGCAACACGCTGCTCATGAACGCGGGTGCCGGCGGACTTGCAAGCGTTGTTATTCCTATGGCGAAAGCGTTTGGTATCCGCGTCATTACTACCGTTATCAAGGACGAATTCGTTGAGAAGATAAAGCATCTGGGTGCGGACGTTGTTGTGAACACGGCAAAAACAGACATTACAGAGGTACTGCAAGCGGAGCTTGAGGCAGGCCACCCCGTTGACGTTGCAATCGACTGTCTCGGCGGCGACGTTATGGACCGTTGCCTCCATTATCTAAGCCACGGTGCGCGATGGATAATGATAGCAACTCTTGCGGGAGATATTTCGCCTGTTAATATGCGTACA
>CAZISP010000178.1:0-3823 GCA_964541955.1 uncultured Lachnospiraceae bacterium | reverse complement strand
AAAAGGACACCACCGACAGAAACCGCACCTCTCCCTTCGCCTTTACGGGAAACAAATTTGAGTTCCGTATGCCGGGTGCCTCCGCGTCAATAGCGAGCGCAAACATCGTCATGAACACCGCCGTTGCACAGGTTCTGCGCGAATTTGCGGAGGAGCTTGACGGCGCGGTGAACTTCCAAAAGGCTCTCCACGACCTCATCAAGAGAACTATCGTTGAGCACAAGCGCATCCTCTTCAACGGCAACGGATATGAAGATGCCTGGATCGAGGAAGCGGAGCGTCGGGGTCTTTCAAACTTCAGAACCACCCCCGAGGCACTCGTTCACTACATGGACGAAAAAAATATTGAGCTATTTACGCAAAACAAGGTTTTCAGCGAGTCCGAGATGAAAGCCAGAGCCGAGATCTATTTTGAAAACTACTGCAAGGTGCTGAACGTTGAAGCCCTGACGATGGTGGATATGACCCGCCGCAGTATTCTTCCCGCCGTTTCGAAATTCGCGGGCGATACAGCCTCAAACGCCGCTTGCATGATGAGCGTTCTTCCCGATGCGGATACCTCTTACGAGCAGGAAACAGTAACAGAGGTCAGCGAGCTCACCGCAAAGGCTCACAAAACCGTAAAAGCCCTCTCGGATGCCAATTCCGCGGCAAAAAAGGAGCCTGATTACGAAAAACGCGCAATGATGTACAAGGACACCGTTCTCCCCGTCATGAACGAGCTTCGAGCTACCGTTGACGCTCTTGAAACGCTCGTTTCAAAGGAATATTGGCCCTTCCCCGACTACGGAGACCTCCTTTTCGGAGTAAGATAATAAAAATCACGGCGCATCCGCTTGGATGCGCCGTTTTTTTGCAAGACATCCCCCGCAGTTCGATGAACTGCGGGGGATTTTTATCTATCAGCTTATTTTATTTACCGTCATGTCCTTTACCGCATAATACTCAACGGGAACGTTGTTATATCCCGCGATATATACGCAGAAGCCTATGCCGTTATTCACCATATCCTCCGTAACCGTAAAGGTCTTGGTGTATTCCGTCCAATCACCGGTGAGGGTATACTTTGTTTCGTAGGTTTTGGTGTATGCATCCTCGGTGTCGTAGCAGTAAATGAGGTATACGGGGGTATACTCACCGCCGTCAAGGGGCTGACACATAGCCTTCAACGAGAGCTTATACGTGCCTGCACCGTACATCTTGATCTCCTCGGTGATGTTGTATCCGATACCGCCATTGTACTGGTTCGTTCCGTGAGGATATGCGTACATTACTCCGTCACCCGTGTTCTGAACCAGGTCGATGTGGTAGCAGGTAACCTCATACTCTCTCGTAATGAGTCCGGTATTGTCGATAACGATGTTCTCGGTGGCAGAGGGAGCTACGGGAGTGATGGTCAGATTGCCGCCGCTGACGGAAACAGCCGATGCTGCGCCGCTTGACTTCAGAGCGGTATGCGTCACATACGCGATGCCGTTCTTTGTAACGGTCGTGGGCGTAGCCGAGGTGCGGAGCTTTGTCAGAATCTCGTCGGCAGGCAGATAGAAGGTGTTGCCCTCAATGATAACTTCATTCTCAAAGCCCATGAGAAGCGAACCGATGTAAACCTTTCCGGGTGCCGTGTAATTCACGTAATTTACGTCTCTCTCGGCGGGAGTATAGCTGCCGTTTGACGAGAAGCTGTAATCAATCGTCGTGCCGTCTGCCAGCGTCACGTCCAGAACAGCCTTGTCCTGGCTGTCGATGAGAGTGCCGTCAACGTAGGTGTTAATGAAATTCATGGTATAGTTGCCCGAGGGGGTACTGTCGGAGGGCTGCGTGATCTCAACCAGAACGTTTCTCAGTCCCGTGTAGTTGGCGATCGCCGTGGCGTGGGGATTGGTTACGCCCGAGCCCCAGGGGAGAGAAAGATTCTCAAACGTGAACACCTTGTCGGTGGAAACACCCATGTTGTAGCCGTAGAAGAACTGAGGATAGTTGATAATGTCAATGCAATCAAAATTCCTGAAGGTCAGGGTTGCAACAAGGTCGCTTCCGCCGGGGTTATAACGGTGGTTTATGATGCCGTCGTTGGAGCGGAACACATAGATGTTCTCAAGAAGAGTATTTCTCGTGTTCGACTGGGGGAAGATAGCCGCACAGGTGGTTCCGATAGTAATATCGTTATAATATGCGCCGTTTGAGCCGCTGACAACGAGAGCGTTATCGCCGACATACAGCCAGCAATGCTCAAATATTCCCGCCTTGGTGCCATCAGTGATACCGTCGGAGGTCATCATGGAGGACATTGCCTTATAGTTGCGTACCACAACGTTTGTGCGGGAGCTTGCCACAATGTGGAAGCAGCGGGCGTCCATGAGCACGGGACCGTCAAAGAGGAAATCGTCGCATCTGATTTCCACGAACTGGCTCTTATACTCGGAAGTATAACTTCCGCCGCCCTCGGTGCCGCCCTGTCTGATATCCAGAACGCGGCTGTCGGCAAAGGGGTCAACGAGAGCGCCGTGTCCGATAAGAGACGAGCCTGTTGCGGTATCGGTGAACTTAACTCTGCCGTAGAGAACGCCGCCGGGGGCTACGTAAACGGTGGTATTTGCGGTTGTGATGTAAAGAGTACCCTTGTGACCGTCTGTGGTCTCGGTAATTCCGTCACCCGCCTCGGGGAAATACCACTCGCCGGGGCCGATGTAGATAGCGTCACCCGAGGTGGCCGCGATGCCCTCCTCGTCGGGATATTCGGGACGGTCGGCAAAGATGGAGATTATAGAATTGTCGTTGTCATCAAGACGTATAGCGAAATAATCGGGCTCGTCAAGATAAACCGAGATGGTTCCCGTGGTTGCATCAAAGGTCGATTCAAAATTCTTCGCTGAGGGAAGAACGCTGTAATACTCAAAATCGCATCCAACCTTAATATCCACCCTTACCTGATCGCCGCAGAAGGCAAACGCGCTGTATCTGCGGTAGATATCGCCGCCGACCGAACGGTCGCCGGGGGTGTTGAACATTGTGTGGTTGTAAACGGGAAGCGTCCCGGATTCATCGCCCTGGTAAACGCTTACCTTATAGTCGTAATTTCTGTTGATGTCGCTGCTCAGGGGCTCGTAGATAACAAGCTTTGATTCGTCAACAAAGCAGACCTCCTCACGAATATCCATGTAGGTCTTTCCGTTGATCGTAACGTTCTGAGGATAAATTCTGTATGCCGTAGGTGCAAGGGCCACGTAGAAATTATAGAATGCTTCCTCAAATTCAGGGTTTGCCGCCTCAACCGTAACGTCCAGGAGCTTTGCGCCGAACGTCACGGCGAAGGCGCTGCCGTAGGAAGCGTTAAAGGTAGAAATCGCCTTAACCTTGTCGGAAAGCTTGATGGTATAGCCATCGGACTTGAGGTTGAAGCACTGTCTGCCGATGGTCGCAAGGTTCGTATCCGAAGACAAGTCGATGGTCTTGGATGCGGGGGCAGTCGTTGCGCCGCTCTCGCTTATCCAAACTCGGTCAATGGCTGTGATACCGCCGAAGGACTGGGTTGTGGTTCCCGGAGCAAAGCCTGCAAAAACGATGTTCTGAGCAGCCTTTGCATCAAGAACGAACGCCTCGGGATGTATCTTGCCCATGCCGCGCAGGTCAAAGAGAGAGGTGAGAGTTTCACCCTCGATGCTCATCTCAACGTCGCCCATATGATACTGCTGCGCCGCAGTTTGGGCAGGCTTGTTCGCCCAGATAACGTTTGTCAGAACGGTGTTGCTTCTGAGAAGCGACTGAGACGAGCTTTCGGGAGAAAAATCGTTGGGGTAAACGATAGTTGTAGTATTCGCGGCTT
>CAZISP010000177.1:0-3834 GCA_964541955.1 uncultured Lachnospiraceae bacterium | reverse complement strand
ACCAGAACTACAAGCGCAAGCTGCAGGAGGCTTACCTCGCCCTTGAGCTGGAGGAACAGCTCTCCAAGGAAGAAATCCTCGAGGCCTACCTGAACGTCATCTACCTCGGCGGCTCCAATTACGGCATCAAAATTGCCGCCCAGGATTACTTCGGCAAGGAGCTCAGCGAGCTCACCATCCGCGAATGTGCCTGCCTCGCCGCAGTCATCCGCAACCCCTACCGCTACAACCCCCGCCGGAATTACTATACTTACGATACCCCCAAGCTGCTGGAGGATCGTACCGAGCTGGTGCTCGATGAAATGCTTGACCAGCAGATGATCACCCAGCAGGAATACGACGCCGCCCTGCTCGAAAAGCTGCAGGTGCTGGAAACCTCCACCGCCTCCTCCGACGCCATGTACGACAACGCCTACTACGTGGAATATTCCATCTACGATGTCGTCACCAAAATGCTGCGCGTCGAGGGCCTGGAGGATACCTCCGCCAACCGCAGCGATATGGAAACCAAGCTGCGCAACGGCGGCTACAAGGTATTCACCTCCCTCGATCCCGCCGTGCAGTCCGCCGTGCAGGATGCCATCACCAATTGGTCCAGCTATCCCGCCATGCGCTATGCCAACGATTCCTCCACCCGCTCCTCCCTCGGCGGCGGCGAATACCTTACCGTCGTCCAGCCCCAGGCCGCGGCAGCAGTGGTGAACTGGCACACCGGCGAGCTGGTGGCCGTTGTCGGCGGCCGGAGCGAGCCCGTGCAGAAAAAGCAGCTCAACCGCGCCTACCAGCTGGAAATGCCCGTCGGCTCGTCCCTCAAGCCGCTGGCGGTCTATGGCCCGGCCTTCGATATGGGCTATTCCCCCGGAACTCCCGTGCTGAACCTGCCCATCGAAATTGCCGGCTGGAACAGCACAAACGGCTATCCCAACAATTTCTCCGGCTCTTCGTTCACGGGTATCGAATCCATGCGAACCGCCATCAATAAGTCCCACAACACCTCCACCGCCCACGTGCTGATGGATTATGTAGGCATCGAAAATTCCGTAACCTACCTATTAAAATTGGGTATCGATCCGGACAATATCCTCGCCACCGGCGCAGGCCTCGCGCTGGGCTCCTCCGGCGTATCCGTCATCGAGCTGGCCTCTGCCTACGGCGCAATCGCCAACCGCGGCACCTACCTTGAGCCCTACGCCTTCACCCAGGTTCTCAACCCCGATGGCACCGTGTACATCGATGTCCGCGAGGTGCAGGAATCCCGCGCCGTATTCCAGGAATCCACCGCCTACCAGCTCGTCGACTGCCTCATCGGCTGCGTATCCGCCGAGGGTACCGGCCAGAAGGCCAATTTCGGCGGCATGACCGTCGCCGGCAAAACCGGCACCAACTCCAACAACGTGGGCGTAACCTTCGCCGGCATGACCGGCTACTACGCCGGCGCGATCTGGATCGGCTCCGACTACTATAAGCCCCTCGATTCCAACGCCACCGGCGGCAACAGCGCCGCGCCCCTCTGGGCGGAAATTATGAACCAGGTGCATACCCTCACCGGCTGCACCGTCAACCGCGACATCATCTCCGGCTCCGCCGCCGATTATGGCCTCTATATGGAAACCGTCTGCGGCGTCTCCGGCATGCTGCCCACCTCCGCCTGCAAAAACGACGTCAACGCTTACGCCCTCATCACCGACTACTATACCGCCGATTCCGTGCCCACCAGCTACTGCAACATGCACCGCGCTGTCAAGGTCTGCCGCAAATCCGGTATGGTCGCCACCAATGATTGCCGCAGCGCCATGGTCGTCGGCATCATCTATATCCCCGAAGGCCATCCCCTGCGCAATGCCTCCGAAATGGGCATGGTTCAAAACTATTTCTACGGCGCTTCCACCAGCGAATATTCCGCCGGTATCGGCAAGTGCATGGAATGTGATTGACGGGGGGAGTTACGCTGGGGGCTTTCAGCCCCCAGACCCCTGACCAAAGGGCGAGCCGCCCTTTGGAAACCGCAGAAAAGGCACGCTTTGCGTGCCTTTAATTATCGGAACAGAAGCACAGCCCTCCCCCTGCCGCAGGCCGGCCTTCGTTCAACCCGTAGGGGCGATCCTGCGTGATCGCCCGCAAAACAGAATACCCTTTCAACGGGCGCACACAGAGGTGCGCCCCTACATTTCCCCTCCAAAAACGCACCTGCTCCGGGTACGTTTTTTGGAGGGGGCAGAGAAGGAAGCGAAGCGACTAGCGCCAGCGATTTGAAAAATCGCCAAGCGTAGCTGTGACGCGGCAATTTATTCCCGTGGGGCAGCCGTCACAGGAAATCATTTCCCCTGCCAGGGCCCGGGACAGCGCCCCAGCGCAACCCCCGCCTTGCAAATTATGACAAAAATATCACACAATTTCAACGCTTCCGTTACCCCCCCGAAATTTTTTTGCTATCATTAGTTATCACCATTTTTGGGGGGATAAGTATGAAAAGAATCATTTGCATGGCGGTCTGCCTCGCGCTCATCGCCACCATGGCCATCTCCGGCTCCGTGGCCTATCTCTACGATCAGGACGACGCTATAAACGTATTCGCAGTGGGCAATGTGGACATCGTTCAGTATGAAGAGGAGCGCACCGATTCTACCGAATCCGGTCTCGATGATTTTACCCAGGGCCTGATGAAGTATCCCATGGTGGAATCCGGCGAAGAAAAGAACCCCACCGAGGATATCCACGGCAACAATGTTACCCTGCGTGATCTTTCTCACTACCGCAACTATGTGGATAAGATCGTAAGCGTGGAAAACAAGGGCGACAGCGAAGCATTCGTGCGCAATATCGTCGCCATCCCCACTGGCCTTGACGCAGGCGCTGAAGATGTGGACTGGCTGGAAGTGGACTGGTTTAACTTTCCCGGCGAAACCAGCACCGAATGGGAGCTCGTCGAACCCATCACCAAAGATGTTGAAATCGACGGCGTGCTCTATGATCTCTATGTGTTCAACTACAGCAATTCCGATGACGGCGGCAAGCTCCAGCCCGCCGACTTCACCGCGCCCACCCTGCTCGGCTTCGGCCTGAGCCAGAATGTAGGCTACGATGATGTTCAGGGCCGGTACTACTATGAAGAAGAATTCAATAGCAGCGACCGCACCTACATCAACATCAACCCCCAGGAAATGAAGATTTACGTCGCCACCCAGGCCGTTCAGACCCACGGCTTCGATGATTTCGAGCATGCATTTGATGAAACCTTTGGCGAAGTCTCTGCAAGCAATCACCCGTGGTATGAGCCCGATGATACCAATGACGCAGAAGATGGATTGAGCATTGCCAATGGACAAAGATTTACTTGGGATGAACTGGTAACCGCACAACTTGTTACTGTTACTGGCAGTACGCTAACCAAGGTTCATGCAGACGTTGAAAAACTGGTCATTCCCGATAGCATTACTGCTGTCGATAGTATTGCTGCTCAGAATAACACTAACCTGAAAGTCATAGTATTCCCCTCCAGTCCCATTACGATCGGAAAATGGGCTTTCTCCAATACAGGCATTGAAGGAATCACAATCCCCGGCAATGTAAAACTCGCTGATGAAACCACGGATAATCTCAACACTTATTGCGATCAATTCAATGGCTGCAAAAAACTCAAAACAGTTGTAATTGAGGACGGCGTTAAGGCTATTTCTAACTGCTGTTTCAAGGATTGTTCCGCGCTGACTTCCGTAACTATCCCTAGCAGTGTCATAGCAATCTACACTTCTGCGTTTAGAGATTGCAGCTCGCTGGAATCCATTGAATTGCCTGTCCATTTGAAAGATATCATCGACGTGACAAAAGTATTTA
>CAZISP010000176.1:0-3842 GCA_964541955.1 uncultured Lachnospiraceae bacterium | reverse complement strand
CTTGATACCATTCGCCCATTCAAGCTGAAAATAAAGGCGGACGGCACCTCCTGGTGCGGCACGGAAAAGCCAAAATATCTGCTCGGAAAGTTCGAAGTGGACGTGAGCGAATACGGCTGGATATTGCCGCAAGGATGATTTTTTGAAAAACGTATACCACGCAGCATTTGCTACACCTTCCCCCGCCGCACGTGATGCGGCGGGGCTCTTTTTTGTTTGATTTGACAAAAATCCAGACACTTTACTACAGTGTATTGACTTACGAGCATTCCCGTGATATAATATAATGAATTGTAATATCATATAAATTCAATTTAACCGTAAGATGGTTAAGAGAGGTCGATAAAAGTGGCACTCAAGTTGATGTACATAACAAATCAGCCAAGCGTGGCAAAAATCGCGGAATCAACCGGCGTTGACCGCATTTTTATAGACATGGAATACATCGGAAAGGCTGACAGGCAGGGGGGAATGGACACGGTTCAATCCCACCACACCGTAGAAGACGTTGAAAACATCAGGAACGTCATAACAAAATCCGAGATCCTGGTCAGATGCAACCCGATACATGAAAATTCAAAAAGTGAAATCGACGCTGTCGTAAACTCCGGTGCGGATATCATCATGCTTCCCTTTTTCAAAACGGTCAAGGAAGTTAAGAGCTTCATAGAAAACGTTGGCGGCAGAGTAAAGACGATGCTGCTGCTTGAGACCCCTGAGGCTGTAGAGTGCATCGACGAAATCCTTTCCCTGCACGGCATCGACGAGATACACATAGGACTTAACGATCTGAGCCTTGGTTACGGAATGAAATTCATGTTTGAGCTGCTTGCAGACGGAACCGTAGAGAAGCTGTGTCGCAAGTTCAGAGAAAAGGGCATTCCGTACGGCTTTGGAGGAATCGCTCGTCTTGGCGAAGGCTTGCTTCCTGCCGAGCGGGTCATCATGGAGCACTACCGTCTCGGATCCACAAAATCAATCCTGTCAAGAAGCTTTTGCAACACGCAGATCATGACCGACATCAGTGAAATCGAAGCAACGTTCGTGGAAAACATGGCAAAATTAAGGGCATACGAAAAAACGCTCGAAGCCAAGACTGACGAGGAATTCGAGGCAAACCGCAGAGAAGTAATCAACCGTGTTGAAACCATTACAAAAATCATCAAGGAGAGAAATTAACTATGTACTTTGCTACAAGGCGAATATTCGATACTCTGATCTGCGCTTTCGCGCTGATCGTTCTGTCCCCCATTCTTCTGATCATTTCCCTGGCTATCGTCATTGATTCGAAGGGCGGTGTTGTCTTTAAGCAGCTTCGCATCGGAAAAAACGGCAAACCTTACTACATGTATAAGTTCCGCACTATGGTACCCAACGCGCAGAACATGGGAACAGGCGTTTACAGCTTCAAGGACGACCCGAGAATCACAAGAGTCGGCAAATTCCTGAGAAAAACGAGTCTCGACGAGCTTTTGCAGCTGTGGAACGTGGTAAAGGGCGATATGGCTATCATCGGCCCTCGCTCTCCCGTTGTCGGTCACTTCCCTGAGTATGACACGCTGAATGACGCCTACAAGAGAAGATTCAGCGTACTCCCCGGAATCACGGGTCTTGCACAGGTCACGGGAAGAAACGAGCTGCTTTGGGACGAAAAAGTCAAGTACGACAACATTTACATAGACAAGGTGAAGAAATACGGTCCCTTGTATGATATCAAGATCCTGTTTCTGACGGTCGGAAGAGTATTCTCAATGAACGATATTTCCGAGACACCCGAAAACATGGCGAAAAACGAAGCAATGAAAAATATGCAGGATGCCGAAAAGGTGACGGCTGACAAGGTCGACACGGAAGAGGTTGAAAGCAAGTAAGGAAAGAGTGACAAGATGAAAACGGACGTAGCAAACAGATTTATCTGGTACAAGGGCGAGATCATGAACGTCAACGACGCCAAAATCAACATCCTTGCGCCCACAGCTCAATTCGGACTTAACGTGTTCGAGGGCATTCCGTGCTATTGGAACGACGAAGAAAAGCAGCTTTACGGTTTCCGACTGGACGACCACTATGACAGACTTCTCCGCTCCGCAAGATTGCTTCAGATCGACTGTCCCTATACAAAGGACGAACTCAAAAAAGCTTTTGTGGACGTAATAAAAGCCAACGAATACGATGAAAATCTTTCGGTCCGCCAGACCCTGTTCGTAGACGGATTCGGATCCTGGGGATCCTCCGATCCCGTAGATATGTTCGTCGCTCCCATCCCCAGAGGAAGAACAAGCGCCGAATACAACAAAAAAGGACTTCATTGCTGCGTCACGTCATGGAGACGCATTTCCGACACGACTCTCTCGCCACGAATCAAATGCGGTGCAAACTATATCAATAGCCGCGTAGGTCAGCGCGAGGCGCTTCGGAACGGATATGACACCTGCATCTTCCTCAATGACGTGGGAAAGGTTGCAGAAGGCCCCGGATCATGTTTCTTTATGATCACAAAGGGAGTCGTTGTGACCCCCGGGCTTACAGATAGTGTTCTGGAAAGCATCACTCGAGACGCCGTAATTCAATTAGCAAGACAGATGGGTCTTGCCGTTGAGGAAAGAACCATAGACAGAACGGAATTATACACCTGCGACGAGGCATTCCTCTGCGGATCCGCAATGGAAATCACACCCGTCCTTTCTGTCGACCGTTACATCGTTGGTGACGGCGAAACAGGCAAAATAACAGCTCGCTTACACAAGGCTTATCTGGGCGCCGCAATGGGCACAGATGAAGCATTTAAGACATGGCTCACACCCATTTATTGAAAAGAGGCAAGACAATGAATTACAGTATTTTGACCACGCTGTACAAAAACGACAGCCCCGAATATCTCAGACAAAGCGTTGACAGTATGCTGGCGCAAACAGTTTTGACAGACGACTACGTTATAGTTGCGGACGGTCCCCTCACACCTGAGCTGGACGAGGTGCTCGACTCTTATGCCAAGCAATATGCTTTTATAAATCTGGTGCGTCTGCCCGAAAACGGGGGCCTAGGAGTTGCTCTGCGCGAAGGACTGAAGCATTGCAAGAATGAATTGGTAGCTCGGCTTGACGCGGACGATCTTTCCATGCCCGAGCGTTGTGAAATGCAACTGGCACTTTTTGAGAAGGAAGACGATCTTGCCATGGTAGGCTCGGATATGCTGGAATTTGCCGACGATCCCGACGTGATCGTTGACCGCAAGAGAATGCCCACAGAGCCCGATGAAATATACCGCTTCGGAAAGAGAAGAAACCCCTTCAATCATTCCTCCGTCATGTACAAAAAGAGCGTCGTTGAATCCGTCGGAAGCTATTCCACCATGCGCCGCTCACAGGACGTGGAGCTATGGTCAAAGTTGCTCTTTGCGGGACACAAATGCCGCAATATCGGTGAACCGCTCATCAAATTCCGCTGCGGTGACACCAGAGTCAAGCGCAAAAAGAAATGGTCCAACGTAAAATCCGACCTGAAAATTTTCAAAAACAACTACAAAATGGGCTATGCGGGATTCTTTGACTATCTGTACGTTTGCATCACGCAGATAGGCTTCTTTATCCTGCCCGCAAAGCTTGCAGGATACCTATACATGAAATTATTCAGATCAAAGCACAAGCAGGAGACAAAATGAACATTCTGTTTTTCATACCCCGCATGGGAAGCGGCGGCGCGGAAAGAGTAATTTCCGTTCTGTCCAATTCCTTTGTAGAAAAAGGACATACGGTCCACATCGCGCAGTTGATACAGTCGAAAAGCTTCTATCCGCTGGACGAGCGTGTCACGTTGTCCGACATGAGCATCCACATAAGGCG
>CAZISP010000175.1:0-3852 GCA_964541955.1 uncultured Lachnospiraceae bacterium | reverse complement strand
CCTGCGGCGCAAAAATATTTACGGTCATGCGTGTGGGAAGCGAGGTTCGCGTAATTTGCGAAAAATGCGGACGCGACATGAATCTTGACCGAATAAAATTCGAAAAATCGGTCAAGCGGCACGTATCACATAAGGAGGTCTGAAATGGATAGCGAAAATATCGTTTTAACTGCGGAAAATGAAGCGGCGGTCGAAAAAAATGTCAAAAAAACCGCTTTTTCAAGGATAAAAGCATTTATATCGGACATAGCGGCAAAGATCGGCTCCTGCCCGTCATCTTATCTGGCGCTCACGTTTATTATTCCCGTTTTCCTTATGTACCTCATCTACCTGTCAATGGGTATCCACCCCTTTGGCGACGGCTCGGTGCTGGTGCTTGACCTTAACGGACAGTACGTATATTTCTTTGAAGCGCTCCGCAACAAGGTCATGGAGGGCGGCTCCATGCTCTACTCCTTTTCGCGTGCGCTCGGCGGCGAATTTATGGGCATATACGCTTACTATATCGCAAGCCCCCTGTCATACATCGTCTGCCTTTTCCCGAAGACGAAAATACTTGAAGCGCTCCTGACCCTGTTCCTTCTCAAAACGGGACTTTGCGGCTTCACCTTCGGCTATTATCTGCACAAGACCGGCAAGCGACAGAATAAATACTCGGTCATCATGCTCTCCTGCCTGTACGCACTGTGTTCGTACTGCGTGGTTCAGCAGCACAACACCATGTGGATCGACTGCGTTATGTGGCTTCCCCTGGTGACGCTGGGAATCGAAAACCTTATAAAATACGGCAAGTTCAAGATGTTCGTGTTCTTCCTCGCACTTTCGATCTGGAGCAACTTCTATATCGGCTACATGATGTGCATCTATTGCGCCGTTTACTTCTTCTGCTACTATTTTGCGCTTGGGCGCGAGAACAATCCCCTGGGCGAAAAGCTGCACTTTATAAAATCCCTTTTCCGTATGGGCGTGTGGTCGCTCCTTGCGCTTGGAATGGCTATGGGAATAATCCTCACGGCATATTATTCTCTTAATTTCGGAAAGACGGATTTCTCCGACCCCGATTTTTCCCCCGTGTCAAAATTCGACTTTATGGATCTGCTCACGAAGCTCTTCCCCGGCTCCTACGATACCGTTCGCCCCGAGGGACTGCCCTTCGTCTATTGCGGCGTTCTTACGCTTTTCCTCGTTCCCGTTTACTTCCTGTCAAAAAAGATATCCGACAGAAAAAAGATTTTCGCGGGAATTTTCATTATTTTCCTCGTTCTCAGCTTTTCACTTAGCACGGCCGACCTCGTTTGGCACGGCTTCCAGCGTCCAAACTGGCTCAATTACCGCTACAGCTTCATGCTCTGCTTCTTCTTGCTGGTGCTTGCCGCTCGTGCGTTTGAGCACATTGAGGAGATGTCCTCCAAGGTGTTCGTGGGAACGGCGGCGGTGCTGGTCGCTTTCCTGATGGTGATTCAAAAATTCGACTATGAGCATATGCAGGACATCGACACCATCTGGCTTTCTCTTGCATTTGTGGGGCTGACCCTGGTGATGCTTTGTCTGCACCGCATCAAGCCGAATCGCGAAACGGTTTCGGCTATCATGGTCATATTCATCTGTTTGGAGCTGTTTTGCAACGGTCTTTCAAACTGTCTCGACCTACACGATGACGTTTACTACTCAAGCTACAGCTCCTACAACGATTTTATGGCAAAACTGACCCCCATCGTCGAGCGCGTAAAGGAGGAGGATACGTCCTTCTACCGCTTCGAAAAAACAAAGCACAGAAAGACCAATGACAACATGGCTCTGGGCATCAGAGGCCTGTCAAACTCCACGTCAACTCTTAACGCCGACACCATTCAGTTCCTGAAGCAGCTTGGCTACGCCTCAAAATCCCACTGGTCAAAATATCTCGGCGGCACCCCCGTCACAGACTCTCTGCTCGGAATTAAGTATATAATCTCGGATCAGGATCTTTCCCACCACTACGAGGCGGCGTTCACCGAGGGTGATTACACAGCGTATCTGAATCCTAACGCCATGTCTCTTGCCTACGGCGTAACCCCGGCCATCGTTGACGTAAACCTTGAGGATCACGATAACCCATTTGACCGCGTAAACGAGCTGATCTCGGCGATGATAGGGGAGACGGTTGAGGTCTACATTCCCGTTGAGCTTGACAATACCACCATGGTCAACATGGAGGAATCCTATATTGCAAGCCACATGAAGTACACGGCGATAGATACAAGCAGGGATGCCACGCTTTATTATGAGTTCACCGCACCCTTGAGCGGCGCGGAATATTATCTGTACGTTCCGAGCAACTATCCCCGCGAGATGAAGGTGAAGGTAAACGGAACCGATAACGGCACCTTCTACGGAAACGAGACAACGAGAATCGTTTCCGTAGGCTCGAGCTTTGAAAGCGGCGACACGATCAAGATCGGGCTTACCTTGGTCAAATCCGAAACCTACATCAAGGACGACGGCTACTGCCTGTACTACATCGATTACGCCACCTACGAATACGCCATGTCACGTCTGAAGGAGGTTCAATTTAATATTGAGAGCTTCACCGAGGACAGCTTTAAGGGCAGAATCTTCACAGGATATGACACCCAGACCATTCTCACCACCCTGCCCTATGACGAGGGCTGGAAAATAACGGTGGACGGCGAGGAGATCGAGTATTTCGAGACCCTCGACGCTCTCATCACCTTCGTTATCCCCGACCCCGGCGATCACGAGATCACAATGGAATACCGTCCCGACGCGTACAGCAGCGGCATGACGAGCACTGCCGTCTGCACGGTTCTTTTCGTGCTTCTCTGCCTGCTTGATACAATAGCAAAGAAAAAGGCAAAAAAGCCTGTTCCCTTTATCGGCGGCATAGTTCCGCCGAGCGAGGATGACGAGAGCGAGCCCGCAGACGAAGAAGCGTCCGACGAGACCGTCGAGCACGACACCGAGCAAGCGGAGCATACGCCCGCGGACGAGGGCACACCCGAAGAATAAATTTCAATCAATTATCGGAGAAAAACAATGTTTTACTACCTTAACGGAAAACTTGCATACACGGAGCCCAATGTGGCGGTTCTGGACGTCGGGGGCGTGGGCTACAAGCTGACAATCAGCGGCACCACCTATTCCGCGCTTCCCCGAACGTCGTCCGACCCCGAGGTGAAGCTCTATACACACATGGCGGTGAGAGAGGACGACGTTGAGCTGTTCGGCTTTTATTCTCAGGAGGAGCTGTCGGCGTTTAAGCTGCTCATTACCGTCTCGGGCGTAGGCCCAAAGGCTGCAATGGCGATACTCACCCTGCTCACCCCCGAAAAATTCGCCCTCGCCGTTTGCTCGGAGGACACCAAGACCCTGGCAAAGGCAAGCGGAATAGGGGCAAAGACCGCTGCACGAGTCGTCCTTGAGCTAAAGGACAAGATGTCAAAGGAAGCACCCGCCATCATGCAATCGTCGGGCGGTGCAGATGCCGTTTCGACGGCGGTGGGTTCGAGCGGAAAGCTGTCCGAGGCCATCGACGCTCTGACGGTTCTGGGCTACAGTCGCCCCGAGGCTATGAGCGCAATCAAGGGGCTTGACACCGAAAAGCTGCCTCTTGAAGAGATCATCAAGCTGTCTCTGAAAAAGCTGATGAAATATTAAAAAAGGATCTGCATGAAAGCAAATCCATAAAACGGAGTAAATTATGTTCGATACAAACGAAGAATTTGACTTTGAAAATCGACTTGTTTCAACCGAGGCGACCACAGCCGACGGCGACAATGACAATATTCTGCGCCCAAAGCATCTTGAGGACTACATCGGGCAGGAAAAGGTCAAGGAAAATCTGAAAATATA
>CAZISP010000174.1:0-3860 GCA_964541955.1 uncultured Lachnospiraceae bacterium | reverse complement strand
CATATGCTTTTGCATCTAAAATCTGCCCGATCTTCAAAATTTTCACCTTTTTTACAGACTCCGTATCCGCACTTGACGTGTTCGGAATCATCCTTCTTTGTGTCGTCGCGCTGTTTGTTACCATCGTTCTGTATAAGGTGAGAAAGGTAGAGAGGGCGGGAACGCCTATCGTGTTCACCCCCGTAGAAAAGGTTCTCAAATATCTTTGCATCATCCCATGCACCTTTTTCCTGGGAATCCTTCTTCAAGAAATGGGCGGCGACGCGGGCTGGCGCGTGATAGGCTATATATTCGGCGCGCTCCTCTCCTTTATGTTCATGAATTTCATTCTGTCAAAGAATGCAAGAAATATGTTCTCGGGTCTGAAGGGCTTTGCCGTCTACGGTGTTTTTGCAGTGCTCTTTGTTGTGGGCTGCAGCTTTAACCTCTTCGGCATCGACACATACGTACCCAAGAGCGCCGATCTTGAGAGTGTTGTTGTCTCGGTGAGCGGTGGTATTGTGGGTGACGTTGAGATAAAGGAATACAAGCTGAAAACCGAGATCCTTGAATATTACAGAGCCTACGTGGAGGGCAAGAGCTATAAAAGCTCCTCGAGCGGAAATCTTGCCGAGGTTTACATGGAATCCGCCGACTCATACGCTATCGAGATAAAGGACATTGACTATGACGAAATTTATACATATCACTTGAACGGTATCCTGAAAAACGGTGAGGAGTATAATTCTACCT
This sequence comes from uncultured Lachnospiraceae bacterium, assembly GCA_964541955.1. GTDB lineage: Bacteria > Bacillota > Clostridia > Oscillospirales > CAG-272 > SIG710. Next base: position 3,128 of record CAZISP010000174.1, on the reverse strand, counting down.
TCAATTTCTCGTCCGAAAGCTATTATTTCGGCAGGGGCATGAATCTTGTGTTCAAGCTTGAGAACGGCGTTCACCTCGCGGTGTATATGTACGCAAACTCGGAGGAGGAGTTCTACGCGCTTCAGAGACAGATCATAAATTCCAGGGAATTTTCAACTCAGATGCTGGAGGTTCTCGATGTGGAAGAGATCGATTATGCTTACTACTCGCCGCTTATCCCCGGCGTTGAGGATCTCTATTATTACGGAATTGATTCCGATAAAAGCGAAGATACTTATGTCATGACAAAAATGATAGAAACGCTCAAAGAGGAATATTCCGAGAAAAAGGTTCTTGAGATAGATTCTACCATCATAGGCGAGATCAGACTCAGATCGAATGACGGTGCGGATTTCCGTATTCCCGTATATTCCTCCTTTGATAATTTGAGGCTGTTTACAACGAGCGCAAATGAAGAAGAACTCATTGAGGACCGTATAGACAGAACGGAATTTTTGATCGTCTGCGACGTCACTCAGATAAGCAGCGAAAATCCTGCCGACCAATGCGCGGTTCTCATTACCGATCGCGAGCAGATGAGAGAGATATTCTCCTCAATGTATGCCGTAGAAGAATTTTACGGCAGCGCGCATATTGAACGCGAAGCTCGGTACGTTATTTGGTACGTGGTGACCGAGGACAAGGTGAACTACTACGATGATGAGGACAACCCCCAAACCTACGTGACGGAATACAGGACATGGTTCAAAAACGATAAGGTTCCCGCGTTCGTTCCCGAATTGTTTAAGTAAATAAAATGAGAGGCGGTGCCGCGGCACCGCCTCTCATTTTATATGCAAAAATCCTCAAGGGTTCTGCGGTGATTCTCCTCGTCTGAGGCAAGCCTTTCAAGAACGTCACGCAAAGCGCTGTCGCAGGTGAATGCGGCAAGTCTGCGGTATTCCTCACTCGCCGCGCACTCATCCTGGATAGACCGCTCGATGCATCTCTCTGCTTCAATGGGCGCGCAATTTTCGCCCTCACGCAGAGGTGAATTTGAGAGACGGAGATTGAACGCGGGATTCACCCCCAGCTTTTGTATGCATTCCGAGATCAGCCTGAAATGGATCATCTCGATCTCCGCCAAATGCTCGAACATATCCGAGAACTCGGGGAGAGTGTCCGCGAACATTACCGAGTAATATATATAGGAATTTATTGTGGACATCTCGCCCACGTAGCTGTCGCAGAGGGCTTTTGCCATTTTCTTGTCGGGTTGGATTCTTTCGGTTGATGGGTAGGGCACCATATCAAAACCGTTTGTACCGTAGCAGCTCACTTCTACAATCCTCCTGTGAATTGATACTATCAGTTAATGCGCAAAAAATAAAATTGTGACAGAAGTTTATTGAAAGCGGCGCTGCTTTGATGTAAAATAATAAAACCGCCGCGTTTGGCGGCGGTTTTACGGTAAATTTACAGACTGTCGGCAAAATCGGTGGCGAGCTTGTCGCAACGCTCGTTGTAAGGGTGACCCGCGTGACCCTTGACCCAGATAAATTCAACCTCATGCTTTTCGAGAAGTGCCAAAATCTGTTCCCAGAGGTCAACGTTTAAGGCAGGGGAGCGGTCGCTCTTTTTCCACCCGTTTTTCTTCCAGCCTTCTACCCAGCCCTTGGTGATGCCGTTTACAAGATACTGCGAATCGGTGGTGAGGGTAACTGCACAAGGCTCTTTCAGTGCCGAAAGTGCGGAAATGGCGGCGGTCAGCTCCATTCGGTTGTTTGTGGTCTCGCTCTCGCCCCCCGATAACTCCTTTTCGCGGCCCTCGTAGACCAGAACTGCGCCCCAGCCGCCCTTGCCGGGATTTCCTCTGCAAGCGCCGTCCGTATATATATCAACGTGTTTCATTTCGGTCTCCTTTTGAATATCGCTGAATGTATTATACTTCTTTTTCTTGAATTTTGCAATATTTTGACATGAATTTTAACAAATTTTGATTTTTCTCTTGAAATTTTTACTTAAATGTAATACAATATCATAGATATATTCCCGCAAAAAGGAGTAAAATATGAAAAAAAAGAGAAGATTCGGAGACCGCAAGGACGGAAGAAGGGTAAAAACCTGCCCACCTATGCTGAGGGTGACGCCTTACATAATGAACAGGCGTTACGACGCCATGAATATGTTCTCGGATAAGCTTAACATATCTAACGCCGATAAGCTTGTTCGCCAAAAGGTGAAAGAGGGAAAGACCAATTTTTCCATTCTTCACGTTTTGCTGGCGGCATACGTGCGAACCGTGTCTCAGAGACCCGCGCTTAACAGATTTGTCAGCGGTCAGAAGATATATGCGAGAGATACGATAGTCGTAAACATGGCGATCAAGCGCAAAATGTCCATTGATGCCGAGGATACCATGATAAAGGTGGAGTTTGAGCCTACCGATACTTTGGACGAGGTTTACGAGAAGTTCACAAAGACAGCAAACGAGGCGCTGGAGGCGGGTGAGAATTCTGATTTTGACAAGGTTGCAAGATTTCTCACGTTTATCCCGGGACTGCTGTTCAGATTTGCCGTTTGGTTTTTGCGTGTGCTTGACTATGTGGGATTGCTGCCAAAATTCCTTTTGAACGTCAGCCCTTTCCACGGGTCAATGATAATCACCAGCATGGGATCCTTGGGAATAGCCCCGATTTATCACCATTTGTATGATTTCGGCAATCTTCCCGTGTTCCTGGCGTACGGCGCAAAGCAGACGGAATACGTCACCAATGCCGACGGAAACGTAATGAAGAAAAGGTATATTGAGCTGAAGGCGGTAACCGACGAGCGTATCTGCGACGGCTTCTACTATGCCTCAAGCTTCAAGATAATAAAAAGATGCGTTGAGAATCCCGAATGCCTTCTGATACCCCCCGAAACGGTTTTCGAGGACATCGACTAAATACATTGTCGCCCCGGCGACGGATTGGAGAATACTATGACACTTGTTGTATTAGCTGCCGGAATGGGCTCCCGTTACGGCGGTCTCAAGCAGCTTGACCCCATAACGGAAAACGGTGAGTTTATCATCGACTTCACCGTGTATGACGCCATCAAGTCGGGCTTTGATAAGGTTGTTTTCGTTATCAAAAGAGAAAACTATG
>CAZISP010000173.1:0-3869 GCA_964541955.1 uncultured Lachnospiraceae bacterium | reverse complement strand
CTCATACATATCTGGCGGACAATTTCCTGCCACAGGGCGAAGTCGGAAATACCAGCTTTTATGAGGCTAACGTAGGAAACCCCCGAAACGGCGGTGCGGCGTTCGGCTGCTACGCGCCCGTTATAGTAAAGACCGCAAACAGCTATCTTTACGAATTTGAATCGGACTACAGAGCCTACGATCTGACCGGCTACGACGTAAGCGAACTGTATTATCAGCTTTCTCAGGGGCACGCGGCGGTAACCTGGATTACAATGGATTTCGCCGAGCCATATGTCAAGCGTCCTTGGACTGTTGACGGCGAGAAGCTCTATTGGAAATATCCTCTCCACTGCGTTGTTCTAACCGGCTACGACATGGAGGCGGGCGAGGTCTATATCTGTGATCCCCTGAAAGAGCAGACCGTTACGGTCAGCATGGAGCTTTTCGAGGAAAGATGGCGCCAAATGGAATCACAGGCGGTTATCCTCCGCCAAAGCATTCCCACCTAAACACAGATCCCGAGGCTTTTCGGGGTCTGTCTTGATTTTACGGAGAAAGATTATATGGTAGAATTAGATCAAAGCGTACTTGAACAAATACTTGAAATCGGCGGCAGAATGTTGACCTCGGGCGGCGAGGCAAAGCGAGTGGAAATTGCAATTTCCCGCCTCTGCCGCGCTTACGGTGCCGCTTCGTCCGACGTTTTCGTTATCACCTCCAGCATCGTGGTCACCGCAAGATTCCGCGACAGAGAGCCCATAACGCAAACGAGAAGAATAACGGGAAATGCGTACAATTTGAACGAGCTTAACGCTCTGAACACCCTTTCAAGAGAGGTCTGCGAAAATCCGCTTCCCGCAAAGGAGCTGGAAGAGAGGATCAGAAACGCAAAAATCGTGCGTATTCCGCTTCCCGTAAAGGTTCTTTGCTGGGCCATAGTATCCGCCGGCTTTTCGGTGTTTTTCGGCGGCAGTATGCTTGACGGAATCTTCTCTGCCCTCATCGGAATGGTGCTCTGTCTGCTAAAAACCGCCTGCATGGCTCTTTCAATGGAGAATTATTTTTCAATAATCATCTGCAGCGTCATCGGAGGTCTGCTCAGCGCGCTTCCGGAATTCTTCGGGTTCGAGGTGTCGCAGTTTTACATAAGCATCGGAAACATCATGCTCTTTATCCCCGGAATCGGGCTTACAAACTCAATTCGCGATATGTTCTCGGGCGATACGATCACCGGTCTGTTGCGCTTTATCGAGGCTATCATCGTCAGCATGGTGGTTGCCTGCGGATTTGCGGCGTTTGACGTGCTTTCCGCAGTCAACGATACTCCCAATTGGTGGTTGCAGCTTATAACCGCGTTTCTCGGCTCTCTCGGCTTCGGATTTGTGTTCAACGCAAGACCGAAAAACACGCTCATCGGTGCCTTCGGCGGTCTTGGCGGTTGGGCGACTGTCCTTGTTTGCGTCGAGCTTTGGGGCTCGGAGATTCTCGGATATTTTATTGCTTCCGCGCTGATCACCCTCGCGGCGGAAATTCTCGCTCGCGTGCTTCACTGTCCCACTACTCTGTTTATCGTTATCGCCATTCTCCCTCTCGTCCCGGGAAAATCTCTCTATATTACCATGCAATACGCCACCGAGGGGCTTTGGGAAAAGTTTGCGTCACAGGGTATCACCACTCTCCTTTACGCTATCGCCATTTCGGCGGGTATCATGCTCATGACCGCCGTTTTCGGAATGTTCATGCGATTGAAATCAAAAATAACATAAAAAAGAGGATCCCTCGCGGGACCCTCTTTTTTATGCGGTAATTTCAATTTCAATTCTCGCGCCGTCAAGTCCGTCGGAATTGGCGTAGAGAACCAGCTTGCCCTCGTCGTCGCCAACGCGCACGGCAACCGTCACCGCACCTGCGCGCATCTGTCTTGCGGGAACGTTTACGGGTGTTTTGTCGCTCACGTCCGAGCCGGTTCCGACGATCCTGCCCACTCCGTTGCAGTTAAAGCGGACAAAGGGTGCCGCATCGGGAACCTCTCGCCCCTCGCCGTCAACGCAATAGCAGGTGAAGAGCGCAATGTCACCCTTGCCCGCATGAACGTCGGGCAGGTTGTCTGCGCGAAGTCTCAATGCCACGGGTTTGCCCGTTGTTTCAACCTTGTCGTATGCCACCCTTTCGGTGCAGATATAACCAATCGCTTCAAGCCTGCCCGGGCGGTATTCAACCTCCCACTCGGCATGATCGAAGGACGTGAGCATCCTTCTGCCGCAGCTCACTCCGTCCAAAAAAAGCTCAACGTCGGTGCAATTTGAATATACCCAAACGGGTATCTTCTCGCCCTCTCTGCCGCTCAGATTCCAATGAGGCAGGATATGCACCATTGGGTCACGGCTCCAAAACGACTGATTCTGATAGAACGCATCCTTTTTCTGCAGAAACAGGTCGATTGCGCCCGACTGTGAGCATATACGGGGCCAGACGGTCTCGCCGCGGTGCTCAAACGCTATCCATTGGAAGCCACCGATAACGTATGGCTTTTCCACAAGCTGCTTCCAGGTGTTTTCTCTGCCCCGGAACCAATTATTTGTATCATGGTCATATGCGTTTACGTACCCGTTTTCGGGGCTGTCGGGATAGTACCAGCCGCGGGTTGTGCCCGTTGCACAGCACTCGGTTGAAACGAACGCCTTATCGGGATATTTCTCACGCACCTGATCGTAAATATGAAGATTATAGTTTATTCCCACGATATCGCTGTCGTCGTAAACAGTGCTCTTATCGGGGGTCTTGTCGTTTGCCACCATTACGGGGCGGGTGCGGTCAAGCTTCAGAATCTCCGCTTTCATGGCACGCAGGATCCTGCCGCCCTCGGGCTTGACAAAGAGAGGCTCCTCGTTGCCCGCAGACCACATGATGACGCACGGGTGATTACGGTCGCGCTTGACGAGAATACGAAGCTGTTCCATCTCCTCCTCTGCGCTGCTGAACCAGCGGGTCTCATCCATAACCATGATGCCGCGGCGGTCAAACTCGTCCATCATCTCCTCGGACTGAGGATAGTGCGAGCAACGGTATGCGTTTGCACCCATTTCCTTGATCAGGCGCACCTTATGGCGGATAATATTATCCGGAACCGCCTTGCCCGTAAGTCCGAAATCTCCGTGTCCGCAAACACCGTTCAGATACACGGGGAAGCCGTTTATGAGCAGGCCGCGATCGGCGGTGTAATTTAGGGTTCTGAAGCCGAAAACAGTCTCTGTCGTGTCGGTCTTGCCGTCAAATGAAACGGTCACTTTTGCCCTGTAGAGGTTGGGGTGATTGGGCCCCCAGAGCTCGGGTTCCTTCACCTCGTCTGTAAGTGTTACGGTTGCAAGGTCGCGGGGCGCGATTTCTGCGTTTCCCGTCATTTCAGCCATGACCTTCCCCATGGAGTTTATGATTTCAACCTTAATATCGGCGGTCTTTGTCTCAAAGGAATTATTGCGAACCGTCACTTCAACGGGGACGCTCCAATTCTTCACGTCGCCTATGGGTGCAGGCGCAACGTACACGCCGTAGCGGTCTATGTCAAGCTCCTCGGACATTTCAAGCCAAACGTTCCTGTAGATACCCGCGCCCTCGTACCACCAGCCGTCGGAGTTTGTCTGAGGAATCGTGTGAACGGCAAGAACGTTCTCGTCCTCAAATCGCAGAAAATCGCTCAGATCCACCTCAAAGGGAGCGTATCCGCCGCGGTTTACGCAAAGAAGCACGCCGTTCAGGTATATCTCGGTGGTCGCCGTTGCGCCCTCAAAATAAAGAACGTAACGACAAAAGCCCTCCTCTGCCCTAAAGTGCTGTCTGTACCACGCGGGGTGGTAATCGAAGAAGCCCGTTGCGTTATTATAACGCTC
>CAZISP010000172.1:0-3876 GCA_964541955.1 uncultured Lachnospiraceae bacterium | reverse complement strand
GAAGCCCTTATATTCGTCCTCGCCAAGCGAGTCGCGGCAAACGTAGCACTGAATGCTGCCGCTCAGGTCCTGCACGTTGCAAAAGGATGCCTTACCCATTACTCGCTTGGACATCATTCTGCCCGCGATGGATACAGCCTTGCCTTCAAGTGCGTCGAAGCCGTCCTTTATCTCTTGTGCGTGGTGTGTCTGGTCGTACTTTGTTATAACGTAAGGGTCTTGTCCCGCCTCGCAAAGCTCGGATAGCTTATCGCGGCGTACCTGCAAAAGCGCATTCAGCTCCTTTGCGGACATTTCCCCGCCTTCATTTGGGGTTATCTGCCGGTCTGTCATTATAATTAAAATCCTTTCAGTCGAGTCAAATGTGAATCAGAGTTTCGCTCTCGAAACGTCGAGAACCTCAAGGTGGGTCGTTCCTCTTGGTGTTTCAAGAGCTATAACGTCGCCCTTTTTCGCACCGATAAGAGCCTTGCCGATAGGAGACTGGTCGGAGATAAGTCCGTCCGCTGCCGACACCTGGTTCGGCGCTACGATGCTGTACTCAAATTTCTTTTTTAGCTCCTTATTTTTAACCTTAACGTAAGAGCCCACGCTTACAATGCTTGCATCGAGGGTCTCCTCGTCAACTACAACCGCGTTTTCGATGAGATATTCAAGCTCTTTGATCTTTGCCTCGATCTGAGCCTGCTCGTTTCTTGCCGCATCGTACTCTGCGTTCTCGGAGAGGTCTCCGAAAGAGCGAGCTACCGCGATAGCCTCAAGATTTTTAGGTCTCTGGACGTTTTTAAGATCGTCAAGCTCAGCCTTGAGCTTGTTCAAACCGTCCTCTGTGTAAAGCATCTGACTTTCATTTGCCATGACTGTGTCCTCCTATGCCGCCTCTGCGGCTGAAAATCGTTTTTATCTGAAGTTATTTGCCTTCTGTTAAATACCGGATTGCTCTCTGAAGCTGAGTGTCCTGCGCGTCAGAGATCTTATAGATACTAACGCCGGCGAGAGCCTCGTCCATATCTATCTCGATATCGGGAGTAATTCCGATACCGTCGTAGCCCTCGGAGAAGGGCGGGAAATACATCTTTGTTGTGAGCTTGACGCCGCTGCCGTCAGTCAGGGGAATGGTCGACTGCATACTTCCCTTTCCGTAGGTGACGTTGCCCACCGAAACTGCTTTGTCGTAGTCCATGAGCGCCGAGGTGAACAGCTCGGCCGCGCTGGCAGTGCTACCGTTACACAGAACCACCATCGGCATATTAAGCTCACTCTCGTCCGAGTCGATGGTCTCCTCATTTCCGCTCTTGTCCTTGATACGGATAATCGGTCCCTCAGGAACAAGATAATCGAGAATGTCGCAGATCGAGGTCAGGTTTCCGCCGGGGTTGTAACGAACGTCAAACACCAGCTTATCAGCCCCCTGTGACTTCAAGTCGTCGATAGCCGCCTTGAACTGGTCGGGGGTGGTGGCGTCGAACTCAAGTATCTTGATAATGCCTACCGTAGAGTCAGTAGCGCAGATACGATAAGTTACCGTCTGCTCCTTCACAAATCCACGTTCGATTGAATATTCCTTCGTCTCGCCGTAGTCCGCGCCGCGGTTCACGATGAACTCGCAAAGCGTGCCCGCCTTGCCCTGGAGTGCAAGAACCGCGCTCGTATAGCCCATATCCGAAACGGGCACGGCATCCTCTCCGATGCCAACGTAGGTTATAAGATCACCCGGCTCAATTCCCGCTTCAAGCGCGGGGGAATCGGGAAAAACATTGATGACCTCGATGACGTTGTACTCGGTATTATGGATTATACTGATACCGATACCCTGCATATCTCCGTTCGAATCGTCAAGCAATGCGGAAAACTCTTCTTCCGTATAATATTCGGCATATCTGTCACCCGTTCCCTCTGCCAGACCCTTGAGCGCACCGTTCAGCATCGCGTCCTCATCAAGGTCGTAGTAGGAATAGGTGTTAAAGATACTTTTTATGATCTCAAGCTTTTCGTCCGACGTCATGCTGCTGTCGGCAATGATCGTTGACGAGCCGTTTGCAACATCACTTATTATATTGCCGTACTTCTCGCGGAAAAGCTCCGCCGTGCCAACGTAGGTCGCCATGAAAACGACCAACACCGTCAAAAGAATTGACAGTATGAATATCGGAAGTGAAATTTTCTTATTCAAGGTATGCCTCCATTAGGGTTGAGTTACGTAATTAAGCGGATTCTGCTTTGCTCCGTTGATTCTCACCTCAAAGTGGACGTGGTTACCGTAGGAATGTCCCGTCGTACCCACATAGGCGATAACGTCGCCTTGCTTTACCGTGTCTCCAACCTTACAGTTGAGCTTACTTGCGTGAGCATAGAGCGTTGCCTTTCCGCCGCCGTGGTCTATGATAACGTAGTTACCGTAGCTGTAGTGCCAGGTAGCCGTTATGACCTTGCCGCTGTTGGAGGCATAAATATTCGTTCCCTTGCTTGCGGGGATATCGATACCGTTATGGAACTCCTTCACACCGTTAAGGGTCCTCCAGCCGTAAGGCGAGCTGATAGTGCTCCAGCTTCTGGGCACGGGCCAGATGAACTCTCCGCCAACAAAAGAGGAATTTTCCTTTTCCTGAAGCTCTTTGAGGTACTTTTCAATTTCCTTATCTATCTCGGCTTCTGCAGCGGCGTACGAATTATACGTGCTCGTGTACTGGGAAATGTCGCTTTCGATGCTTTTGAGGTAATTTTCGTTTTCCGTCTGAAGCGTTTCAAGCTCTTTTTCTCTCAAAACAAGCTCCTGCTGATACGCAAGCTGAGAAGCCAGCGATATTTCAAGGTCGGATTTCGCGACTTCAAGCTGATTTTCGAGCGTCCGCATATCCTCCATGACGGTGGAGCAATAGTCCATGAGAGAAGAAACACGCTCAACTCTCGTGAGGAAATCGTAAAAATCCTCGGCACCGAGCACCATTTCAATATAGCTTGCGTTTCCGCCCTCGTATGTAAGAAGCATGACCTGCTTGAAGTTCTCAAGCTGACGGTTTCTCTCGGCTTGAGCCGCCGTGATCTCGCTTTCCTTTTCCTCGATCTTGCGACCAAGCTCGGAAATGAGCTCGTTTATGGTCGTAACCTCTTCGTTTACTATATTTATCTGTTGGTCAATATATGCTTTATACTGCACCGCTTCCGCGCGGTCGGATTTTGCATTGCTAAGCTTGGTTGCGATATCGTTCTTCTGCTTTTTCAGTGCCGCCAGCTTATTTTCCATTGCCTGGAGCGTAGCATCGGTAGCCGCTGAAACCTGTGTTTTCAAGGTCAGGAACTGTCCGATAAAAAGCACCAGAAGAAGGAACGCCATGAAGCCCGAGAGCGCGCAGATCAGTTTTTTCTTATCAAAAATTCTTTCGCAGATCGCTTTCATAACAATCTCTCCTTTCGATTATGGGCAAACATTCGGTGGATTATTCTTCTTATTTTAAGCGTCAAGATTTCTCCTGAGTGAGATACAGCTTCCTATAACACCTGTAAGAATGCCGAGTCCGATGCAAGCGAGCGCAACGGGCAAGCGAATGCTGTCAAAAGAGATAAACTCGATTATAGGGGTATCCGCGGAAATGATTGATCCAAGCTTGTAATATATTCCCCATTCAACAAGGAAGGCAATAATGCCGGAGCAAATACCTATGATCGTGCCCTCTATGATGTAAGGAATAACGATAAACCAGTTGGAGGCGCCGATATATTTCATCACTCGGATCTCCTCCATATGGGAGTTTACCGCAAGCTTGATTGTATTGATGATAATGAACACGCTGACAACAAAGAGAACAACAAGGAACCAGATAAATATCATGGAAATGCCGTTCTTGAGGTTTTCAAGAGAGGTTGCAAGATCCTGGC
>CAZISP010000171.1:0-3884 GCA_964541955.1 uncultured Lachnospiraceae bacterium | reverse complement strand
CGGAATCTCCGCAAGGGTTTCGGAAATGGCACGGGAGCACGAGTCGTTCAATGCTTATCAGAACGAAATGTGGAAATGGGACGAGCGTTTGTGGGAAAAGCTTGCAACGGATGACGTGCTCAAGTATCTTACGGCAACCCCTTCTCTGACGTACAACTTTGCCGAAACGGTACTGGAGCGAGTTACGCTCATGTTCAACGACCTTTTGCTCTCAAAGAAACATTCTTACGAATTGCGGTACCACATCACAAAAAGCCTCCGCCGTTATAGCACGAGGGCGAATCTCAGACTTTTTGAAGATATTATCCCCGTATACGACCCCGACGACAGGCTGATACGTAGCCTTGCGCGGATAGTTCTCTATCTGATGGATAACTCGGAATCCGCGGTCCGCGAGATGATAGGAACGCATCCTGCAATAAGAGCCTTTGGACCTCATTTGGAGCGACTTGGGTTTACCGACGCCGAAATCTGCCTGTGGTACAAGCATTTCGGCATGGACAATTAAAAAACAAAAACGGGGGCTAAACACCTCCGTTTTTGTATAGACGAACAACCGCGGCAAACAGTTCTTCCCGGACAAGCAAATTCGACAGTACCGAATTCGCTTGTTCGTTTTTGGGGCTTGTGTATTTAATTCCAATCATCGCTACTCAAAAAGAAAACCGTAGCGAAAAGTGCAATCCTTCTGTGGAAATCGCACTTGACAATACTGCGTAAAAGAGCTAAAATATATACGGTCTGAGCGGTATCCTTCATATCGAAGGATTTAATAAGGAATCGGGTGTGAATCCCGAGCGAGCCCGTCACCGTGTAGTCCTGCCGAAGAAACGAAAAATTCGGTGAATTTTCCCGCAGCCGTGCCGCAACACGGAAAACCATTGGCGAGAGCCGAGAAGGTGCGGGGAAAGGACGAAGCCGGGAGACTTGCCGCGCCACGTTGCCATGCCCCGATGTCGGGCGTCCGAGAGGAGCACCGTGCAGCCGAAAAGAAAAGGGCAAATCGCCCAAAAGAAAGGAAAAAATGCTATGAAAAAGAAAAACATTTTATTGCGTTTGCTTTCTCTTGCAGCAGTGCTTGCCATGGTTGCGGTCATGACTATCTCACTGGCTTCATGCGGAAGTGACAAGGAACCTGTTGACACAAACGACAAAATCGAGACACCTGCCGACAGCGGCGGCGACACCGAAAAGCTCATTGCTATCACTGTTGACGTTATCCACGCCGACGGCAGCACAAAGAGCTTCGATATCAGATGCGCAGACGGCGCAACGCTCAGAGCGGCGCTTGAGTCTGTTGACCTCATTGAGGGCGACGAGGGACCGTTCGGCCTTTACGTAAAGGTCGTTGACGGCGAGAGAGCCGACTACGACGCGGACGGCGCTTACTGGGGATTCTCTCAGAACGGCGAATACATGATGAGCGGCGTTGACACGACAATTGTTAAAGACGGAGACAGGTTTGAGATCAAGTACACAAAGGGCTAAAATCGGGCTAAGTGCTCGGGAAATGACGGTCTTTGCCATGCTGGGAGCCTTGATGTTTGTGTCAAAGCTCCTCATGGAGTGGGCGCCGAACATCCACTTTCTCGGCGCGCTGACCGTCACCTACACACTGGTTTATCGCCGACGCGCGCTTATCCCCATCTATGTCTACGTGTTTTTGCAGGGGGCGTATGCGGGCTTCAACGTCTGGTGGGTGCCCTACCTCTACATCTGGACGGTGCTTTGGGGGCTGACCATGCTTTTGCCGAAAAAAATGCCCACGTGGCTGTGCGCCGCGGTCTACCCTGCCATCTGCGGACTTCACGGCTTTATGTTCGGCATACTTTACGCCCCATGCGAGGCTTTTTTCTACGGCTTCGATTTTCAGACCACGCTTTTGTGGATAGCAAAGGGCTTTTATTTCGATATGCTCCACGGTTTCGGCAATACAGCGGCAGGGCTTTTGATTCTTCCCCTCAGCCGATTGATGATAAAGCTTGAGGAAAAATCGGGCAGGCGGTCAAAAGAATGCTCCGAAGCGACAAAAAATTAGTGTTTTTACCCCGAAAAGAGGAACTTTCATTCTCCTTTTCGGGGATTTTGCCGTTTTTGCTCAATAAAGTAAAAATATTTTTCAATTCTATTGAATAAAGCAGAAAAGTGTGATATAATTTTAACTAACAGATACTCGGGAGGGGCAGATATGTTTACATGGGAAGAATTATACGACCAATGCAGCAAGTGCGAAAAGTGCGAGCTGAACAAGACGCGCACCAATTGCGTTTTCGGTACGGGAAGCCACGATTCCGACGTTCTTTTCGTCGGCGAGGCGCCCGGTGAAAAGGAGGATCTGAGCGGAGTGCCCTTTGTGGGCGCGGCGGGCAAACTCCTTGACAAGTACCTTTACGCCGTGGGCATAGATCGCGAGAGGGTTTATATTGCAAACATCCTCAAGTGCCGTCCCCCAAAAAACCGCGACCCCAAGCCCGAGGAGGAGGACGCTTGTATCGGATACTTGCGCGAGCAGGTTAAGCTCCTTGACCCCAAGGTCATCATCTGCCTTGGCAGAATCTCGGCAATGCGTCTCATCAAGCCGGATTTCAAGATCACCCAAGAGCACGGAAAATGGTTCAAGAAGGGCAATTACCTTATCACCGCCGTGTATCACCCCGCCGCTCTGCTTCGTGACCCCCGCAAGAAGGAGGACATGATGGCGGACATGGAAAAAATAAAGGAAAAGCTGGACGAGCTGTCGGTTTGACGGCTCTTGGCGAAAAATATTTTCATTCTGCCGAGCATTTCGGCGGAAAAAACGGAGATTTAATAAGAAAATGACGAGCGAATCCTTTCTTTCACTGATAAGAATACTTATAGTGCTGTTCCTGATGCTTATGGTGGGCTTTTTCGCCCGCAAAAAGGGCATTATCGACACGGCGGCATCAAAAAAGCTGTCTGCCCTTATCGTAAACATCGGTCAGCCCGCCATGATAATGAACCCCCTTTTCAAGGTGACCTTTGAAAAAAAGGCGGCGTTTGAGGGGCTTACCATGTTTCTCATCGGCATCGGCGTACACCTTTTCTGCTGTGTTTTCGCGTTTCTGGCGGCGAGGGTCTTCAAGGATCCCGATGAACGAAAGATCTCCGAGTTCTCGATAATCTTTGCAAACGCGGGATTTATCGGATTCCCCATTCTGCAATCGGTTTTCGGCGACATCGGAACCTTTTGGGGCTGTTTTTACATCGTTGCCTTCCACCTGTTCGTGTGGACGTGGGGCATGATAATCTTGGCGCGCGGTCGCGAGGACATTAAAATGACCGTTAAAAAAGCGCTGATAAATCTTGGTACGGTTCCCTGCGCCATCGGCGTTGCGGTCTATCTGCTGACGGCTGTTATCCAAATTCCCGAGGGCGTTCGAGCCGTTGTGGTTGACTGCACGGGATACCTTGCGAACCTCTGCACCCCCATTTCGGTTCTCATCGTGGGCTCGCTTCTGGCAACCCGCACCTTCAGGCAGGTTTTCTGTGACAAAAAGGTATATTTCACCTGCCTTTGCAGGCTGATTCTTATCCCCGTGGCGATCTGCCTTATTGCCAAGGTGATCGGTCTGCCCGACGACATGATTCTTTTCGCCACCCTCGTCTCCGCGCTCCCCTCGGCGACGAACGTCACCATGTTTGCGGAGCTTTACGAGATTGTTCCGGGCTATGCCGCCCAGGCGGTGGGAGTTTCCTCGCTGTTTACCTTCTTCACCCTGCCGTGCATAATGGTTTTCGCGGATTTTATAGTGAAGATTTGATAAAAAAACGACGGTGTTTAGCCGCCGTTTTTTCTTTTTGGTTTTTGGAGTCAGGCCCCTTTTAAAAGGGGCACGATAAAAAAAACGACGGTGTTTAGCCGT
>CAZISP010000170.1:0-3888 GCA_964541955.1 uncultured Lachnospiraceae bacterium | reverse complement strand
GTTATTTTCACGCGCGAGCGCCATTACGATGTCGCCCGCAACGACCAAGGATTCCTTGTTCGCCAAAGCCAGCTTTTTGCCGCTTTTAATTGAAGCGATAGTGGGCATGAGCCCCGCTTCTCCAACGACAGAGTTGAGAGCAACATCGCCGTTGCTCTCATATATCATTTCTTCAATTCCGTCGTTTCCACAGTAAACCTTGGCGTTTGTATCGGCAAGTCTTGTTTTCAGCTCTTTTGCCGCGCTCTCGTCGCTCATGGCAACGGCAGGACAGTTCAAAAGTCTGACCTGCTCCTCAACTCGTTTATACGAACGGTTGGCACAAATAGCCTTGACCTCGATATTTTCTTTTACGGCAACGTCCACCGCCTGCTCGCCCACCGAGCCGGTAGAACCAAGAATCAGAAGAGATTTTTTCTCCGTCATGCCGCCACCTTCACGATATCGTAGCTGTAAATGAGAATCATCAAGATGGTCGCAACGGGAAGAACCGAGTCAAAGCGGTCAAGAACGCCTCCGTGACCCGGGAAAAAGTTTCCGTAGTCCTTGATGCCGTATTCACGCTTGATAAAGGATGCGGAAAGGTCGCCCACTTGGGAAACCACCGAAACAACAAGACCGAACACGGTGAGAGCCACGACGTTAAGCTCTACAAGTCCAAAATGACTAAGCAGAATAGCGTAAATCATATAAGAGAGGGCGCAGAAAAGTATTCCCGCAACACAGCCCTCTACCGACTTCTTGGGAGAGACCTCGGGAATCAGCTTGTGACGACCGAAGGCTACGCCGAAGAAATACGCAAAGGAATCGGATATCCAAGGCCCAAGGAAGGCAAGTATAAAAATATACTTTCCTACGGGAGCGTCGCGCAGGAGAATGAGGGAGGAAAACCCGGTGTTTACGTAAAGGCACGCGAAAAATACCGACGCTACCTGCTCCAGCTTAACTGCACCCTTTGACATCACAGCATAGGCCATGAGATAGATAACGTAAACAAAGTGGATAAATATTGCCGCACGGATATAGATAGAATTATCGTTGCCCAAACGCATGAGGAACGGCAACGCCGCAGACATGACTATCTGCGGGATGGAAATTGCCCAGGTCTGAAGGCTTCCGATGCATTTAAGCATTTCAAATGCCGCAATGGTCGCCAGCAGGGCTATCGCACTCGGAAAAATGTAAGTATCCGAGAAATAAAGCACAGGGATAAACAATGCAACCGCAATGACAGCGGTTATGATTCTTTTAGCCATTTGAAGAAATTCCTTTCTTAAACCTTACCGTATCTTCTTTTTCTCTTTTCATAGAATTCCCGAACTATTTCTTCCACGTCTTCTCTTGAAAGATCGGGCCAGAGCACGTCGGTGAAATAAAATTCGCTGTACTGCGCCTGCCAGAGAAGAAAGTTTGACAGTCTCAGATCGCCGCCCGTGCGGACGATTATGTCGGGATCGGGGCAATGGGAGGTATAGAGATTTGCCGAAATATCCGCTTCGGTAATTTCCTTCTTTCCCTGCCGTGCAAGTTTATTGAAAGCATGAACCAGCTCGGCTCTCGAGCCGTAGTTCAGCGCAATATTCAAATTTAATTCGTAGTTCTTTGAAAGCTCCCCGACCCTCGCCACCTTGTCCTGAAGCTCGGGGGTAAGGACGCTCATGTCACCCAGAAAATTGTACTTTATCTTGTTCAGCTCCATCTCGTCAACGCACTGATCGAGGTATTTTGACAGGAGCTCCATAATAGAATCCACTTCTTTTTTGGGGCGTTCCCAATTCTCGGTGGAAAATGCGTAGACAGTCACGCACTTTATGCCCATATCGTTGCAATAGCCCACAACGCGGCGGAAATTCTCCGCTCCCGCCTTATGACCGTACTCGCGGGGCATAAGTCGCTTGGTTGCCCAACGTCCGTTGCCGTCCATAATAAAGGCAATGTGGCGCAGCCTCTCGTCTACCTTGATTTCGGTATTGCTCATAAAAAAACAAACGCCCGAAGGCATCCCCTTTCGGATTATTTATCGCTAAATGAGGAGCCGATAATCGGCTCCTCATTATACGCAAATTCCGCTTAGATAGACATAACCTCTTTCTGTTTTGCAGCGGAAATGGTGTCAGCCAGCTTGGTATACTTATCGGTGATATCCTGGATCTCCTTCTCGGAGAGCTTCTGCTCGTCCTCGGTCATGGTTCCATCCTTTTTCATGCTCTTGCACTCGTCGTTTGCATCGCGGCGAATGTTACGGACGGCAACCTTGCACTCCTCTGCCATCTTCTGAATCTGCTTTGCAAGATCCTTTCTGCGCTCCTCTGTAAGCTGGGGGAACACGAGGCGGATTGTCTCACCGTCGTTGGAGGGGGTAATTCCGATATCGGATGTGAGAATAGCCTTCTCGATAGCCTTTACGGTCTGCTTGTCGTAGGGCTTGATGGTAAGTGTTCTCGCGTCAGCAACTCTTACGTCTGCCATTTGGGCTACAGGCGTCATGGAGCCGTAATATTCAAAAGAAACTCTGTCCAGAACTCTTGCGTTTGCCTGGCTTGCGCGAATGGAAGCCAAGTTATATTCAAGAGACTCGGTGGATTTTTTCATCTTAGCTTCAAGTGCTTTAACATCGTATTTCATAGTTTTTTCCTCAGCTTTCTATATTATTTGTGAATTACTGTTCCAACGTTCTCGCCCATAATAACTCGGTGAATATTCCAAGGATCCTTCAACGCGAATGCATACAGACTGATGTCGTTTTCCATGCAGAAGGTGGTTGCGGTCATATCGAGAGCCTTCAATTCCTTCTCAAGGATTTCCTTGTAGGTGATCTCGTCATAACGAACCGCCGTAGGATCCTTTGCAGGGTCAGCGGAATAAACGCCGTCAACGTTCTTTGCCATAAGGATTATATCGGCATTTATCTCTGCCGCTCTCAAAACAGCCGCTGTGTCGGTAGAGAAGAAAGGACTGCCGAGTCCGCCGCCAAAGATAACCACCTTGCCCGCTTTCAACGCCGAGTCGGCACCTCTTGCTGTGTACTGGTCAGCAAAAACGTTCATTTCGACCGCGGTCATGACCACAGCCTCAAGACCTGCGTGCTCAAAAGCATCCTGAAGTGCCAGAGAATTGATGGTGGTTGCAAGCATTCCCATCTGATCGGCGCGAACACGATCCATATCAGTTCCCTGTCTGCCTCGCCAAATGTTGCCCGCGCCAACGATAACCGCGATTTCAGCACCCTCGTCATGGCATTTCTTTATTACCGTGGCAACCTCTGCCACAAATTCGTGATTGAGAATACCGTCCGCGCCTGCGGCGAGTGCCTCGCCCGAGAGCTTGAGAAGTATTCTCTTGTATTTTGGTGTACTCATACGACCTCCGAACGTGTCATAAAATTCTTCACTATATTTTACCTTAAAAATGACGATTTGTAAATAGGTATTTTGTAAATTTACATTCTTTTTCAAAAAAATAAGGATTTGCAATATAAAAAATCGAAAAAGCAATTGAAATTGAAGAAACAATACTGTATAATAAATTTGTTTGGTAAAATCAATCAAAAAAAGGAGAAAAAATATGAAAATGACACTTCGCTGGTTCGGAACAGGACACGATTCCGTTAAACTCAGCCACATCAGACAGATCCCCGGTGTAAAGGGAGTTATCACAACACTTTATGACACAAAGCCCGGTGAGGTTTGGACAAGAGAAGCTATCCGCGCACTTAAGGATGAGGTTGAGGCTGCAGGACTTGAGATAAGTGGCATTGAAAGCGTTAATATCCATGATGATATCAAAATCGGTCTGCCCACAAGAGATATGTATATCGAAAACTACATAAAGACTCTTGAAAACTTCGGCGAAGAGGGCATCAAGATGGTGTGCTATAACTTTATGCCT
>CAZISP010000169.1:0-3894 GCA_964541955.1 uncultured Lachnospiraceae bacterium | reverse complement strand
TCTTGATGGCATCAAGGAAGGTGCGCACCTTGCGGTTAAAGAGATAGTTTCCTGTTTCCATCTTGGGGTTGGGAGTAATAAAAAGCATTTATGTTTGCCATTATATCACTTCCTCACGGAAAAATCAGTTGCCCAGGGTCTTAAGATAGTTGCGGGACATCTCGATGGACTCCATGGGGGTCTTCTCCATGCTGGGTCTGTCCTGCTCAACGATTATCCACTCAGTGCCTGCTTCCTCGCTTGCCTTGAGGATGCCGTAGAAATCCTGGCAGCCATATCCTACGGGGCGAAGCTCAAATGCACCGGGAGCCGTAACCTTCTTCGCAATACCGATAAGCTCGTACATATCGGAAGACTTCTCGCCTGCAAAGTCCTTCAAGTGAACGATGGGTGCTCTGCCCGAGTACTTTCTGATGTAGCCTGCGGGATCCTCGCCGCCAACCTTTACCCAGCAGGTGTCAAGCTCTGTCCGGAGCAGGTCTGCGGGAACGGTGTCGTAAAGCATATCGAGAGCGTACTTGTCGTCAACACGAACGAACTCGAAATCGTGGTTGTGGTAAAGAAGAGTGATACCCTGCTTCTTGCACTCCTCGCCGATGACAGCAATGTTCTTTACAGTCTCATCCCAGAGCTCTCCGCCGGGACGGTCCTTTTCGCCAAGATAAGGAACTGCGATATACTTGCAGCCGATCTCAACGTACTTTGCAACCGTGCCTGCAGTGTCTTTCATAAGCTCTGCATAGGGAACGTGAGCGGAAATCGGAACAAGACCGATCTCGGCACACATAGCCTTGATATCAGCGGGCTCGTTGCCGTAAAGGCCTGCGAACTCAACGCCGTCATAACCCATTTCTTTGATCTTTTCAAGGGTGCCTCTCAGGTCAGCCGCCGCATCGTCGCGAACGGAATAAACCTGCACACCTACGGGAAACTTCTTCATTTCGGTAATCCTCCAAAATTGCTAATTTGCACGGGGCACACCACCCCACGCTATTCTATCCTAATTGTAAGACATTTTTTGCTCCAATGCAAGACAAGAATAGGCATATTTAGGACAAATGTTGCTACAAAAAATCCCTTAAAATATGTATATTTTACGGTTTGCTCGGAGAAAACCGCCGTGAATATCGGAAAAGCAGGATTTGTAGGTGATTTTGAACAAAAACAAGACAGACAAATGTTGCAATCAGCACAATGAATTGTCTCTGTCGTAAAATGGTGCCCGAAAAACCTTTTGCGGCAAATTTTGCTCCGCAATGCGACATAAAATTCACCCGCCGTGAAATATAATTGTTTTAAGGAAAAAGGGGGTGACTGAGACGGTTGTTTACGCGGACCTGCTTTTTCTTGTGGATTTCAGCATGGACCTACTCACGTTTTACATAGTTTCGAAGGTTTTGAGAAGAAAAATATCCCTTCTGAGAATGGTGTCGGCGTCGGCTATGGGCGGGGTTTATTCCGTCGCGTCCCTGCCCCTTCCCAGAGGAATATTTTCCTTTATCTTCAGCATTTTCGTGTGCTTTGTCATGTGCATGACGGCGTTCCTGGGCAAGCGGTGGGAGAATTTCGCAAAGATGCCCCTTTACACCGCCCTGTTCTTCGTGGTTTCCTCACTGCTGGGCGGCATGATGACCGCCTTTTACAGTCTGCTCAACCGAAACACGGGAACGCTTGAAGCGGACAAAAGCGACCTGTCGCTCTGGGTGTTTGCCATCGGGGCGCTTGCCGGCGGCGCGGCGACTCTTATGGGTAGTAACCTGCTCTCAAGAACGTCAAAAGCCAAGCAGGGAACGCTGAAAATAAGTATCGATGGAAGGTTGGGAGAGTTTTCGGGGCTTTCGGACACCGGCAACCTTTTGCGGGACCCCATCGGCGGCAAAGCCGTGATTGTCATCGACCGTGAAAGAGCGAGGAGGGTATTCCCTCAGATATGTCGGGAGACCCCCGCCGCGCTCTCCTCGAAGCTTGCCGTCAAGGTTCGTATGATCCCGGTCAAAACCGCTTCGGGCAGCGGTATCCTTACGGCGGTGCGCCCCGACAGAATCACGCTTTTATATGACGGCGAGGAAAGAGAGATCGATGCGCTGGTCGCCGTTTCAAAGGAACAAATATCAAGCGGGGGAAGCGATGCGATTATCCCCGCGGAGTTTTTCACGTAAAGGAGGAGTGCAAACAATGACACGTATAAGCGAGGCTTTGAAAAAAAGCTGCAGAATGCTCCGCATGGCTTACGGGAGGCTTATGGCAGAGCGGGGAGACGGGCTTTTTTACATAAACGGACCCGAGACCCTGCCGCCTCCCCTGCCTCGCGAGATCGAGAGCGAATACATTGAGAGAATGGAGAGTGACGAGGATGCGAGGATTGTTCTGGTTGAGCATAATCTCAGGCTGGTTGTTTACATCGCCAAAAAGTTCGAGAGCACGGGAATCGGCATCGAGGACCTTATATCAATAGGCACCATCGGGCTCATAAAAGCAATAAACACCTTCAAATCCGACCGCAACATCAAGCTCGCCACCTACGCCTCGCGGTGCATCGAAAACGAGATACTTATGTACATCCGCAAGAGAAGCGCATCGCGGTGCGAGGTGTCCATCGACGAGCCGCTGAACGTGGACTGGGACGGAAATGAACTGCTCCTGTCTGACACCCTCGGCAGTGACGAGGACAACGTCATGTACGAAATAGAAAAGCGCGAGGAACGGCAGGTGATACGTGACGCGGTTGCCCGCTTAGGCGAGCGGGATCGAACGATCATTGAGATGCGGTACGGGCTCTCGGGCAGACGCGAAATGACCCAAAAGGAGGTCGCCGACGCTTTGGGAATCTCACAATCCTACATCTCGCGGCTTGAAAAACGGATAATCTCTCACCTAAGAGAGGAAATAGCGGAGAAGATATGAAAGAAAGCGGTTGACCGAAGTCAGCCGCTTCCTTTTTCAGGGATTCAATGTTATTTTTTCGTTTGCGAAATCATCGCTCATCCAATCTTCTGCATCATATGCGCGGAAGATAAACTCTATTTCCTCGACCACGGTGATTCCGTTTTCCTCAAGCGCCGTATCAGACCAGGACATGGAGCCGAACGCGCACTTGCCCGCGGAAACAGCCTTTGCATAGAATGGGTCGATCATATAGCCGTTCACCGAAGCCTCGCTTGCGCTGAACATAACGTCATTACCGCTCTTGTTGAGCAGGAACAGATTGACTGTATAGCCCCAGATATCGTCGTTTTCATAGCCTGTTACGACAACCGTAACGTATTCGTTGTCGATGATCACATTGTCTGATGCCGTAGCTTCTCTGACAAACCTTGTCGCTTTGTCCTCACCGTAAGGGTATACGTGAACGGTTTCTCTTGCCACCTCGTCGGCAGTCCAGTCGTTGCTGTCGTAAACGCGGAAGGTCAGCTCAATATCCGTAAAGTCACCTACGCCGTTTTCCTCAAGCTCATCATCCGCAAAATTGATGCTCTCGTTGGATTTTTTGCCTGCGGCAACCTCGCTGGCAAAAAACGGGTCGCATTCAACGCCGTTGACAGACGCACTCTCCACCGAAAACATATACGTTTTATCGGACGATTTGTTTTCAAGCTGTGCCTTCAGAGTATAACCCCACATATTGTCGGGATCGATTCCGGTGATTTTGATCAGGCATTCCTCGTTGTCAACAACGAGCAGTTCGGTGAATGAGATCTTGTTTTCGTTACCCTGTAACGAATTTGTTCCGCCGTTGTCGCCGGATGCCATTTCACCGCCGCAAGCCATCAGCGAAAATGTCAGTGTAAGAACGAGAAGCAGAATTGTGATTTTTTTCATGTTGTTTTCCTCCTGTAAATAAAAAGTGTGTGCAACCGAAGCCGCACACACCGAAAAACGCAACTCCGATTGTCG
>CAZISP010000168.1:0-3901 GCA_964541955.1 uncultured Lachnospiraceae bacterium | reverse complement strand
GTGTCGATATACATTTCGTCCTCCTGTGGTTTTCTTTATTGTATCACAAAAATATATCAAGTTCAATATAGTACTAAAAAATATATTGCCGTGCATTGAAAAATATATATTCTGCGTGTATAATGGTGTCGAAAATACAAAGCTCTTGGGGGAACGGAGGAAAAATGATTACTGATATTCGCGATTACGGAGCTGTCGGCGACGGCAAAGCTCTCAATACGGAAAAGATTCAGAAGGCGATTGACGACTGCTCGGCGGCGGGCGGCGGGCGCGTCGTAATTTCGGGCGGTAAGTACATGACGGGCACGATTTGCCTCAAACAGAACGTAGAGCTGCACCTTGAAGCGGACGGCGTGCTTTTGGCATCCCCCGACTGCGCGGATTTCCCCCAGGACAGGGAAGTAAAGCACGTTAATACAAAAAAACTCCCTCGCTGGAGCAATTCCTGCCTTATTTATGCCGAGGAATGCGGAAATATTTCGATTACGGGCAACGGCATAATCGACTGCAACGGCGATGCCTTTATCGAGCCCGCCGACGAGAGCGCGGGCTGGATATACCAAAGAAAGGATTCGCTGACACCCTCGCGCGTTATTTTCGTAACAGGCTGCAGGAATGTTAAATTTGAGGATTTCACCATGATAAATCAGCCCGCGGGCTGGTCTATCTGGATACACGATTGCGATTACGTGAACGTTGACAAGCTGAAGATAGAGGCTGACGTAAACTATCCCAACAATGACGGTATCCACATCAACAGCAGCCGAAACGTAACTGTTTCCAACTGCTGTATCCGTTGCGGCGACGACTGCATAATCGTTCGCGCCAACAACTCGTCCCTTGCCGAAAACAAGGTCTGCGAGCGCGTTACCGTCACCAACTGCAGCCTCACCAGCTATTCCTCGGGTATCCGCATCGGCTGGATGAACGACGGCGTTATCCGAAACTGCACATTCTCAAATATCATTATGACCGATTGCTGGTGCGGCGTTGGCATAAAGCTCCCCTATATGAAATACGATCCCGATAATTTCCGCACGGCGGATCAAGGCCGCGAGGCGACTTTGATCGAGAATCTGATCTTCTCGAATATCGTCTGCGACAGGCATCATGCCGCATCGGTTCGTTTTGAGCTTTCCGAAAATGCCGGAACCATGTGCACGGCAATTCGGAATGTCTGCTTCAACGGTTTTTACGCTCGCGGACTTGCATATCCCTATCTGAGCGGCCGCGAGGACTGCCGCCTGCAGAATATCCGCTTTTCGGATTGCACCTTTGAGGTGACGGGCGAGCAGGAGACCGACCCCAATTTCCTGAAAAGAAGGTGGGAAAGGTCGGGTGACTGCATGGTGACCCGATACGTGGACGGACTTGTCTTCAACAACACCACCTTTACCGCAAAATGAAACAGAACGGCGCGATTTTATATAAAATCGCGCCGTATTTTATTTTTGAAGGTGAAATCCTTCTTTTTTGCAAAAAAGCGTTGACAATCGGGGGTGGGCGTGATATAATCAAGGCAACTGAAAGATAGAGGCGCACTTCATAAACAGTACCGCACAAAAAAAGCCCCAAGGCTGTGTGGGAAAGGTGTGGGTGCCGAAGTGGGAGCCGTGGGAAGCTCCTGCTGGCAAATCGGAGAATATCCGCTTTGTTGTCGCAGAAATGCGGAGGGCTATCATCGAAAAATCATAGGATGATTTTAGGGAGATAGCTGTTATAAGCTATCTTTTTTGCTTTATAACAGATAGGAGAGAGAACATGAAAAAAACAGTATTCACAGGCGCGGCAACCGCACTTATCACACCCCTGACAAGGGACGGCGTCGATTACGAGCAGTTCGGCAGACTGATCGACTGGCAGATCGAGTCGGGAATTGATGCGCTGGTTTCGGTTGGAACTACGGGTGAGGGCTCGACTCTCACGCACAAGGAGCACGTTGAGGCCATCAAGTTCAGCGTTGAG
The DNA here is from genome assembly GCA_964541955.1 of uncultured Lachnospiraceae bacterium. Taxonomy (GTDB): domain Bacteria; phylum Bacillota; class Clostridia; order Oscillospirales; family CAG-272; genus SIG710. Next base: position 1,936 of record CAZISP010000168.1, on the reverse strand, counting down.
CGCACGGCGGGCAGAGTTCCCGTAATTGCGGGCACGGGCTCAAATGATACAGCCTATGCCATCGAGCTTACACAGGAGGCCTGCAAGGCGGGCGCCGATGCCATGCTGCTCGTTGCGCCCTATTATAACAAGGCGACGCAAAAGGGTATGATACAGTCCTTTGCGGCTATCGCGGACGCCTCTGCAAAACCCTGTATTCTTTACAACGTTCCCGGCAGAACGGGCTGTAACATTCTTCCCGCAACGGTGGCGGCTCTTGCAGACCACCCCAATATCGTTGCAATAAAGGAGGCGTGTGGGGATATCTCGCAGATTGCCTCTCTTGCGGCACTCGTTGGCGATAAGATAGATATTTATTCGGGCAACGACGATCAGATCGTGCCGATCATGGCTCTTGGAGGAAAGGGCGTAATCTCCGTTCTTTCAAATCTCTTGCCCGCGCAGACAAGCGCGATTTGCCACAGGTTCCTGCAGGGCGACGTGGCAGGCTCCAGAGAGCTTCAGCTCAGGCTCCTGCCTCTTGTAAACGCGCTCTTCTCCGAGGTCAACCCCATCCCCGTAAAGGCGGCAATGGCGGCAATGGGCTTTGGCGAAAACTATCTGCGCCTGCCCCTTACACCCATGGACAGCGCAAAGGAAAAGGTGCTTCTTGACCTTATGCGTGAACAGAACCTTATCAAGTAAAAGGAAATTGTAAGATGAAAATACTTGTAAACGGAATTTGCGGATTTATGGGCAGAGAGGTGGCAAAGCTTTGCGTGGCAGGCTACCGCGACGCAAGCCTTGCGGGGGGAGTTGACCCGGCGGGCAAGGATACGGAGGGCACGGTTGTTTATACCGACTTTACCTCGGTTCCCGTCGATGCCGATATTGACTGCATAATTGATTTTTCGGTGCATTTCTGCACCCCTGCACTTCTTGAATTTGCTGTTGAACGCAAGATTCCCGTAGTCCTTGCTACCACGGGTCACACGCAGGAGGAGCTGGATGTCGTAAAGACCGCATCGTCAAAGATTCCCGTGTTCTTTTCGGCGAATATGTCTCTTGGCGTTGCGCTTTTGGTTGAGCTGGCAAAAAAGACGGCTCTTTCTATGCCCGATGCGGACATTGAGATTATTGAAACTCATCACAATCGCAAGCTTGACGCCCCCAGCGGAACGGCGCTGATGATAGCCGAGGCTGTGCGCTCCGTGCGTACTGACGCGGAGCTGAAAAAGGGAAGAAGCGGTCAGGCAAGGCGCAAGGAAAATGAGATAGGAATTCACGCGGTTCGAATGGGAAATATCGTTGGAACCCACGAGGTGCTGGTTGGAACGCAGAATCAAACCATTACGCTTAAGCATGAAGCGCACAGCCGTGCGCTCTTTGCGGAGGGCGCAGTTGCCGCCGCCGCGTTCATTTGCGGCAAAAAAGCGGGACTTTACGACATGAACAGTCTTGTTGCGGGAGATGAGAGCGAGGCTCTCGCACCTGCGCTTTAATCTTGGTTGAAAGAAGGAACACTCAATGAAAATCGCCATATACGGCTATGGAAATCTCGGACGCGGAGTTGAGCTTGCCGCACGTCAGAACAAGGATACGGAAATGGTGGGAATCTTTACCCGCCGTTCCCCCGAAACAGTGAAAACTCTCACGGACGCGCCCGTTTACGGTGCCGCAGAGCTTGAGCGATTCAAGGGGAAGATAGACGTTCTCGTTATCTGCGGCGGAAGTGCCACAGACCTGCCCGAGCTTACCCCCGCCATGGCTCGTGATTTTAATGTTGTGGACAGCTTTGATACTCATGCGGCAATTCCCGCGCATTTTGCAAGGGTAGACCGCGCCGCCGCCGAGAACGGCCACACGGCACTCATTGCGGGCGGCTGGGATCCCGGTCTGTTCGCCACAATATGGTCTTTTTCAATTTCTTGCGATTTTTCTTTGCCATAGCTGCCGC
>CAZISP010000167.1:0-3937 GCA_964541955.1 uncultured Lachnospiraceae bacterium | reverse complement strand
AACCCAAACTTCCGGATTCATCAGAATTGCGCTATCCAAACCCACATTGTAGGGGGATTCCTGCACAAACTTCTTCCACCATGCGCGCTTTACGTTGTTCTTCAGCTCAACGCCCAGAGGTCCGTAATCCCAAGTGTTGGCGAGACCGCCGTAGATCTCGGAGCCGGGGAAAATAAAACCTCTCGTTTTGCAAAGGGCAACGATTTTTTCCATTGTCTTTTCTGTATTTTTCATTATGTCTCCATTCTGCCGTCTCGGCGGCGAAATTTTTTACTTATTTGTTCCTGTTGCTTTTTCCTGTCTCTCGAACGGTATTCCCCCATCAAGCCTCGCCCTCCGTGACAGGCGGCGCACCGAAGGTGCGACGGAGAGGGTCTTTGCGATGAAGCCGCCCTCTCAGTCACCTTCGCTGACAGCTTTCCCCAAGGGAGAGCCTTGTATAAAGCATAACCTTGGTGCGCTTTTCAAAAACATGATGTCAAATCGGTTTTTACCTTTTATAGTTCTTGAATGCCTCGGCGCAGCTTTTCAGATTGGGGATAAAATTGAGCACTCCGTTTACCGTCTTATACTCGCCGGAAAGATCAATAGTCACCGAATCAAACCTTGAATATGAGAAGATCAGATCGAGATTGGCATTAAGGTCAGCGGTAGTAAAATCCGTAATGAACATTCCCTCTGCCTTTTTGAAGAGCGCGGCGGCCTTCGTTATGTAGGTTCTGATGTCCGACTCGCTCGTCAGCTTTTTGAGGACTGCTTTGGCAAACTCAATCGCCGTTTTCATTCTCGAATGCTCGGTTCCCTCATACGAGTTAAAACGAAGCACCTTGAGCGCATCCTCGCCGCTGAGATTCTGCACACCCGCCTTGATGTCAATATAGAGCTGTCCTCTGTTATCCGTGTACTGCATATCGCAGGGTACGTTGAAGGTCACGCCGTCGATTATATCAAGCATCTGCGGAAATTCGTTCATACTCACGACAGCATATCTGTCAACCGAGAGTCCCGAGATCTTCTCGATCATCTTTTTGAACTCCGAAATTCCGTATTCCTCATATATCCTGCCCAGATATACCGATTCGCCGTTGTAGCTCACAACGGTATACGGACTGAACGAAGCAAACGCAAACTCCTCTCTTTCCTTGCTTACGCAAACCAGCATTATGGTGTCAGCGGTTATCTCTCTGTAAATTCCGTCCGCAACCGCGCTTCCCGCCTCGACGTCCGACTCGTAGTCAACAAGACCGTCAACGCTGTCGGGATCGTAAATATCGTAAAAAAGCCCGGGGGCATAATCCAGACCCAAGAACAACATATTGAAGGAGTCTCCCTGAAGCTCTTCCCTTGTGCCGGAATTATCCTCGCCCGAGGTATCAAGTCCAAAAGAGTCGTCCGTACCGCTGACTATCATGTCGTCAGGAATCTCATTGGCGTCTCCTCCGCCGAAGACCAGCGCCACGATAAGACACGCCAAGGCGCCGAAGGTTACGAATGAAATCAAGAACGTTACGGCAAAGTTTCTTATAGATGAAAGCATAGGATTCACCTCCTCGAAAAAGATAAATATACTATATTATATAACATTTGCGCGATTAAATCAAGAGTTACCCGCCATTTTTTTATTTTGGGCATTTTTTTGGCAAAAAAACCCCAAAACCCTTATATTTCAAGGGGTGTTTGAAATAAATTAAACAATCGTCGGCAAAACAATGTTTGAACTTTGTTTCCGTTGCGATTAGATTTATGTCTAAAGTGTGGGCTTCATCAAACGAGTTTGTTTCAAGCGGGTCTCATCTAACGTTTTCATAAGACGTGCCCCTATACTTACGGCTGTCCTGTCGACGCCCGTCTGAGCCGTTGCAAAAAAGCGAGGCTTTCTGCCGTCAGATGAGAAAAAAGCGCGTGCCTTCAAGTGCATATTGACACGGAGAGAATTTTATGGTACACTTATCCTCGGCACATCAAAAATCACGTGATGAGGTAATATAATTTGAACGTCAACATAAATCTTCTGCAGATTGCGGAATTTATCGGGCTTATCGCTTTCGCCGTCTCGGGAAGTCTCGTGGCCATAAAGCGGGATCTTGATCTTTTCGGCGTGCTGTTCTGCGGAGCCTTCACTGCCCTTGGCGGCGGTATAATCTGCGACCTTCTTGTAGGAAACGTTCCGCCGCGAGCGTTCAGAAGCTACACATTCATGATAGTGGCGCTTGCCTCGGCGGGCGTTGTGTTCGTATGCTACAAATTCATCAAAAGGAAGCAAATAAAGCAATATCACTTTGATTCCCTGCTTCTCGTCACCGATGCCATCGGTCTTGCGGCTTTTGCCGTCAGCGGCGTTCGGTTGGGAATAGAATCCGGCTTTGGATCAAACGGGTTTCTCTGCGTCTTTCTCGGCATGACGGCGGCTGTGGGCGGCGGAATAATCCGAGACGTAATGACAGCAAAGATCCCCGTGGTTCTTCGGCACCAGATCTACGCCACCGCGGCTATTTTGGGTGCGCTGATATTTTATCTGCTGTCACTCACACCTATCCCCGAATCTGTCTCGGCATATTTTGCCATCGCCGTGACGGTGGCGCTCCGTCTTCTGGCTGTCAAATTCGGCTGGAGCATGCCACACGTTCAAAAGTAAAACAAAAAAAGCACGGCTCGCGCCGTGCTTTTTTATTCGATTTATTCGGTAGGACCTATGCTGAAAACGTAGGTCACGTTGCCGCCGAGACCGTCCGAATCGTCCCAGACTGCGGTGACCTCGTAGACATAGCAATCCTTCTGATTTATTTCAAAAAGTATGCCGTCGTCAACCTTTACCGTCTCTGCCAGACTGTCAACGTTATCCTGTCCGACAAGCTCTGCATTCCAGCGACGAATCGTGAGCTCGGGCGCTTCCCAAAAATCGAAGGCCAGCTTTGCCCATTCCACGTCAACAAACTTATCGTTCGATAGTCTGGGCATCGCCTCAAAGAAGTATTCGCTCATGGGGTGATTGCTGTCATAGATTTTTGCGCCGTTCGAACCATCGCCATTCTGGTAGAACCAACTGCTCGTTCCCATGCTCGCCTTTATCTCTTCAATGGGACTTATGACCGTCAGCTCAGGCGGCTCACTCATCACCACCGGCACATACGGTTCGTCTTCCCTGCCCTTTATGCCAACGAATACCGCATCAAAGGAAGTGCAGTCGGTAACCGGTGTCCTCAGCATCTCCACCGTCACAAGCCAGCCCGACATATCGTCGGTGTGCACCCCGGGATCGTTAGTCTGCTCTACTTCAATAACAAGCGCACCGTTATCAATGCTTATCGTGCGAACCCCATATCTGAACGACCCGCTGGGAGCTTCCATGTATGCCGCCAGGAGAAACTTATCAGCAAAGAAATCTATATCACAATGGGCGGTGGCGACGGCAAAGCCCTCGTTTTCGTCATACTTATAATTCATTGAGAAAACGTCGCTGTAGTCCTCAATGAATTTTTCAAGCTCCTCTGCGCTGTCGATCCGATAGAGAGGCAAATGAGTTCTGGGATAAAAATGACTGACCGTGTCGGGATTGATTATTCCCTGCATTACCCTCTCGTCGTCCGTCCAGTTCGCCCATGAGCTGTGCCAATCGTAAAGGTCAATCTCAATTATCTCGTTGCCTATGTCGGCAGGCAGGTTGTCAATAACAGGCAGGTCGGTGCCGTCGTCCGTACCCGGCAGCTCGTTACGGGGGAGAGTGCTGGCGCAGGACGTAAGCAGTAACGCGAATGTCAAAGCAAGTATCAGAAATTTCTTCATTTAGAAATCCTCCTTTCGGGTCTCTACCTATAAAGACGGGAAAAGTGCAAAATTGTTACACTTTTCCCGAAAATTTCATTTTTCTGTCAAATCAGAGGACCCGACATCTTATGATTGGGTTGTCTCAGGGCCTTCGTAAAAACCATAGATCATC
>CAZISP010000166.1:0-3942 GCA_964541955.1 uncultured Lachnospiraceae bacterium | reverse complement strand
CTCTTTTCAGTCGCATTTTGGCGCCTGAAAGGGTGATTCCGAGCATTTTGGCGATGCGCTCGATGGGTATATCCTCAAAATAATGAAGGATTATGGTCGTTTTGTACTTTTCGGGAAGCTTCATCACCTCTTCAAGAACGCCTCTGTCCTCGGCAGGTGACTCGGATAGCTCGGCTATCTCGTCAAGCGAGGTGTAGGAGCGCACTTTTTTGCGCCTGAGCTCGTCCCGTGCCTTATTTATCAGCACTCGGATCAGCCACGCCTTACGATGCTCCTCCGTGTCAAATTCTCCCTTATATGAAAAGTATGCAACGAACGTTTCCTGAACCGCATCCTCCGCATCCTGGGTGTTTCCAAGGTCGGACAGTGCTATACGGTAAAGCATATCGGCGTATTTGTCATACGTCGCCTCAAAGTCTGTTGTGTGCACAGCAACTTTCCTTTCCGCTTTCGACCTGCTCCACCTATAATACGCACAAGGCAGGCAAAAGGTCACAAAAAAAATTTTAATTTTTTTTAGACGCAATTTCAGCCCCGAAATCAGGGCTGATTTGCAAAGTCAAATTCGGCTTTTCCCTCTCGCAGAACAAGAACGGCATCAAAGCTCTTCCCCGTTTTCCTTGAAACAAAGCCTTGAATCTTTGCGGTCTTGCCCGTTTCAAGAAGAAGCTTAACATTTGAGGCAGAAACAGCCCTGTCACAAATGTAGCACCCAACAGAGAACTTACAGCCCTCTTTATAGCCCGTACAGCCGTAAGAAAACTTTCCGCGCTTCACGTCTCTGCCGCAAAGGGGGCATTTTCCAACCACGTCTCCAAAGAAACCCGTATCGGTGTCCTGCTCAATCGGCACCTCGCGTTTTTCAAAATAAACGGAAATTTCCTTTTCAGCCAGCTCCACGCTCTCGCGAACCGTCATGTTTCCTCGGAACACCTTTTTCAGTGCCTTGCCGATCTCGCTGGTTTTGTACTTATCCATGCTTATATTCATTCTCTGCAGAGATTCGATGAGAAATTCACCGCCCGGGAGAATAGTATATACGTCCTTTTTCAAAAGGATATATTCGCTCTTGCGGGCATTGTCGATAATACCCGTTCTCGTCGCCTCGGTTCCCAGCTCAAGACCCTCAAAAATCGCGCGATAATCCTCATCATCCGAGCCTTCCTCGCCCGTGCGGTTCTTTTCCTCACGGAAGGGATTTTTCAGATAGTTGTTCAGGGTTTCGATGGTATAGTGCTTTGGGGGAGAGGTCTCCTTTTCAACAGGCTTGAAATCAATGTTCACGGCGTCGCCCTTTGAAAGGTTTGGCAGAATTTTGTCCTTCTGCGTAAAATCGTCATACTTGGTCCAACCGGGCTGAATGATGACCGAGCCTTTCAGCATGAAAGCTTCAAGGGTGTCGCTGTCGTTTACGGCGATTGTAATTTCAGTCCTGTTGGCCAGGCATTCTTCCCCGCAGAACACCGCCACAAATCGGCGTACGACGGTGGAATAGACGATCTTCTCGTTCTCGCTCAGGCGATTTTTGTCGGGAATTTTATACGTGGGCGTGATAGCGGAGTGGGATTCGATCTTCGAATCGTCAAAAATGGTCTTTTTGTCCTTGAAGACAACCGGATAGCCTATTTTCGAGAGGCTTCCGATGATCTTCTTCATTTTATCCTTTTCCGCCGTTGCCAGGTATTCAGAGTTGGTACGGGGGTAGGTCAGATAACCCTCCTCGTAAAGCTTCTGGACTATTTCAAGGCTCTGCGCCATTGACATCTTGTATTTCTTACCAAGAACGTTCTGAAGCTTTGACAGAGAATAAAGCTTACCGGGGTTGAGGGGCTCCTTTTTCTTCTTCACCTCGGTGACCACAGCACCACGGCGGTTCAGCTCGGCACAATAGTGCTCTGCTTTTGCACGGTCGGCGTGGTCAAACTTCTGCTTTGAGGTAAGCTCCACTACCTCGCCGCCCGTTTCCGCGCGGCTCACCGCGGCGAAATACTTTCCGGGAACGAAATTGCGTATCTCCATATCTCTGTCGTATATGGCTTTGACTATGGGGATTATTACGCGTCCTACTCTGAGAAGTGTGCCCGTTCGCAGGGTGGCGTAGCGGGTGAGGTTCACGCCGTAAAGCCAATCGATAAACGTGCGGGCGTAGCCCTCGTTTGCAAGGTTGTCGTAGTCCTTGTCCTCTTTCATATCCGCAAGCGCGGCGCGAACGGTCTCGGGAGTCTGGTCGGGAAGCCACAGGCGCATTATCCTTTTATTTTCGGGTATCGTCTCGTCAAACGCCTTGCGTATGCAAAGTCGAACGATGACCTCGCCCTCACGGTCGGCGTCACCCGCGTTTATTACGGTATCCACGTCGTCGCGGCGGCAGAGAGAGCGGATAGTCTCAAACTGGCGCAAAACGCCCTCGTCTACCTTCTTATCGCTTCCCTTTTTCAGCTCGTAGTGAAATTCCTTTGGCAGACACGGCAGATTATCCATGTTCCACCGAGGATTCTCCGAGGGGCTGTAATGCTCGATATCTGCAAGAGAAAAGAGATGTCCGAAAGCCCAGGTAACCAGATATTCGCCCGCTTGGATATAACCCATGCGCTTTGATTGATTCTCGCTTATAGCCGACGCGATATTTCTGGCAAGGCTTGGCTTCTCGGCGATGATTAACTTCATCTCGTTTCTCCTTTCGTAAATTTATTTAATGATAGTTATTTTCTGCTTCAGATTTCTTATGGTCACGTCGCCGCCGCACTTGTAATACTCGCCGTCAAGGGTCAGCGACATATCGTCGGGGAAAGTGATTCTTATGCTGTCGGTTCTGAAGTAGTCGATCATGCGGCAATCCTCGAAGTTTGAGGTGGTGACGGCTGACACGATCGAATTCATATCCCCGATATTCCTCGGCATCTTTACCATTACCACTTCAAAAAGTCCGTCCGACATATCAACAAGGTCGGATTTCAGCTTTACTATACCCGCAACGGAGGTGGAATTCGTTATGGCGCCAAAGCAATATCTGCCCGCGAATTTCTCGCCGTCTATTTCAAATTTAAGATCGATGCTCTTTATCTGCGTCAATTCCTTTACACCGTCAAGCACGTATGCGAAATGCCCGAAAACATTTTTCGCCGTCTGTGATGCCCCGTACGAAGCGGCGGTAAACGCGCCAAATGATGCAACGTACGAAAAATATCTGTCTCTGCACATTCCGATATCTATCTTATGAGCCTCGCCCGTGGCAATAAGCTCCGCCGCCTTTTTTACGGTGGTGGGAATACCTATGCTCGATGCGAAGTCGTTGGTCGTTCCCGCGGGAATATAACCGATGCAGGCGTCCTTGCCCGAGGACACAACGCCGTTTATGACTTCATTCAAGGTGCCGTCTCCGCCGCAGCAGGCGATAATATCGTAGTTTCCCGCCTCTCGCTCGGCAATAGCCATGGCGTCACCGCGGCGGTTGGTTACCTCAACCGTCGGCGAACAGCCAAGCTTACACAGGGTCTGCACTATGTCAAAAAGCGCAGTTTTCGACTTCATCTTCCCCGCCACGGGATTTATTATAAGCAATATTCTCTTTCCCATTGTGATCTCCCTTCTTTAGGTTCAAATCACGGTGTGCGGATATTACTCAACGGAAGGTGATTGCACATCGTTTCCTACCATATATATTATCAAATTTTCGTCGAATTGTCAATATACAAGCCCGTCTTGGCAATAAAATCAAAATACTCCCGGCAAAGGCGCTTGGCAGAGCGAAAATCCGCTCTCTCACCTTTGTGCTTAGCATCGGCAAAACGGTCAAGCGCCGCCAGAAATCTTCCGCTCATGTTTTCAATCTCAAGCCCGCTTCTCTGCAACTCGAGAAGCACCTGTCCCTCAGACAATATCGCCGCCTGAAGCTCATATTCGCCGCGAGAGGATAGCTCGTCGAGTCGTTCCGACAATTGA
>CAZISP010000165.1:0-3963 GCA_964541955.1 uncultured Lachnospiraceae bacterium | reverse complement strand
TCCAGCTTTTCGGTGTCGGTGATGTCGCATTCGATTGCGCTGAGACGCTCGCGTCCGCGGTGTGCATCGGCGTAAGAGAGGATGCAACGCTTGTCGCGGTCGTAAACGCCCTTGAAGCTCACGCCGCAGCCGATGGGCCAGTTCATGGGATAGGTTCCGATGCCGAATTCTTTTTCAAGCTCGTCAACCAGATCAAAGGGGTCTCTCGCCTCATGGTCCAGCTTGTTGATGAACGTAAAGATCGGAATGTGGCGCATGGCACAGACACGGAAGAGCTTACGTGTCTGGGGCTCGATGCCCTTTGCGGCATCGATTACCATTACCGCGCTGTCTGCCGCCATAAGCGTGCGGTAGGTGTCCTCTGAGAAATCTTGGTGTCCGGGGGTGTCAAGGATATTGATGCAGTAGCCGTCGTACTCGAACTGCATGACCGAGGAGGTAATGGAGATACCCCTCTGCTTCTCCATTTCCATCCAGTCGGAGGTGGCGTGGCGGTCAGCCGCCTTACCCTTTACCGAGCCTGCGGTGTTGATGGCGCCTCCGTAAAGAAGAAGCTTTTCTGTAAGTGTCGTCTTACCGGCGTCGGGGTGCGAGATTATCGCAAAGGTGCGACGGCGGTTTATTTCATTTTGAAAGTTTGCCATTTAGATAAATTTCCTTTTAATGCATTTGTTGTTTTTCGATTTGCTTGTCTGACGTTATATACTACATTCCGTGTCACCCGATTTTATCCTTATCAGATTTCATACTTGCCGACCACTTGATTTTCGTGGTTGATAAATTCGCCGTAAATTTTGCCGTTTTTGAAGGTCAGAGCCGACCCGATGTAACGCTTCTCATCCTTCTTTGTTTTGATTTCCGCCGCTACGACTACGGGAAAATTGTGAGGGAAGCGGTCGTTTTCGCCATTGGGTTCAAAAAAGCCGATATTGTGGGTGTGACCCGACAGCAGGCAGGAAACACCTATTCTGTCAAGCTCCCTCGTCCAGATCCTCAGCTTTTCCTCTTCAATTCTGTGAGGAGAATCAAGGGGAGGGTTGTCGGTGGGGATAGGCATATGGCAAATCGCTATCTTGTATCTGTAATCGTCCGGGATTGGCGCGACGCTTTGAATAAACTGCGTCTCCGCCTCTCTGAAGCACTCGAAAATATTGAAGCCGCCGTATTCGGGGTGATCGTCCCATTTATCCTCGCCCACGTCCAGAGCGACGCCGCCGATAGGGCCGCAGGAGAAGGTGTAATAAGTATTTACCGAGCCCTCCGTGCCTATGTAATCGACGAAATCCTCGGCGCAGTAGCCTCTTGTGTCGTGGTTTCCTCTGATCGAGATTACAGGTATCTCGCCGTGGGTAACGTCTTCAAGAAATTCCAGATAAGCGTCGATGTGCTCAAGCTTTTCCGAGGAGTCGATAATGTCGCCTGCGGCAATAAAAAGATCAAGCTCGGCCCCGAAATGCAGGCACGCACCCTTTGCCATGTCGTATTTGCCGTGGACGTCCGAAACGAAAAACGCCTTGACGTCATCGGTTTTATTCATCGATCTGAATTTGAAATTGTACACGCTCTCGGGTCCCTTTACGGGGAAGTAGGGCTTTTTGTCGATGCACTCTTCAAAGTGAAGCGAGTATTCGCCTGCCTCGTTCAATGCGGTCTGAGGGATCACGATCTTGTGTATCCTCCTGAAAGCAGGAATAAAGCCCGCGTTCGTTTCGTAATATTTCTTGCCGCCCACCTCAATATGGCTGATGCCGTCGACAGTTGTGCGGTAAATTATTTGGTACTTGTCTCCTACAACGCAGACTGCGGGACTATATTTAAGATTGCTCATTTTCCTCTCCTTTCAGCATTCAAACCACATTTTATCATGATTTCCCGAAAATGTCAATATAAACCGTGACTGACAGAAATCTGTCAGTCACGGTCACGCCCTTTGTGCTAAAATGGTTCGGCAACGGCAAAGGAAAGGAGTTTTTGCATGGAAATTTGCGTAAATGAGTTTGCTGTGACACCCAAGCGCTTTATTGCGGGAACCAAGGGAAGCTACGGCTTCTGCACCCTTGATTTCAAGTTCAGCTCCGAATGGAACGGACTTACAAAAAAGGTCACGTTCTATCCTCGGGACGACAGCGGAGCTGTCTATCTTCTTCTCACGGGCGATGAGATCAAGATACCGCAGGAGGTCATGGGCTGTGAGGGAGTCAACAAGTATGTGGTGAGCGGCTGGAGGGACGAGGACGTTTTAATATCTATCACGGGCGAGATAGACGTGCTCAGCGCCCTCAGTCCGGACGGCGTGCCTGCGGAAGAACCAACACCCGACCAGATGGCGCAGGTGCTCAGCTTGATGCAAACTGCCGTTGACACGGCAAACAGCGTCAGAGAAGACGCCGACAACGGCGTATTCAAGGGCGAAAAGGGAGAAAAAGGCGATTCGGGCGAGATGGATTGTCTGGCGGTCAGCGAGGGCGTGCTTTGCGCCGTATTTGAAGAGGAGGAAACATAAAAATGGCAACAGTAACAAAACCTATAATTTTGAATGAGACCTACAGCGAGAAGATGGAGGAGCTTATCACGGCTCTGGCAGGGGTGTCCAAGGGCGCGGCGGCACTCAAGGCTGTCGACGTTGCGGAGGGAACGACCCGGATTCGCGCCAACGCGGCATACGTTTTTCCCGAGCTTACGGGTGCGCTTGAGATCACCTTTGCCGATGCTGACGATGCGCTGGACAATGAGTGGATATTCATTGTCACCCAGGGCGAGAGCGAGCAATCGATCACGCTTCCCGACATCGACTGGTATCTGGGCATTGCCCCCACGTTTGAAGCGAACTCCGTCACCGAGGTGAGGGTTCACGCGGTGGGCGGTGTTTACAAGGGAGTGTGGCTTGCATGAGAAGGTCAGCTTCCTTGACGGCGCAGCTTAAAGCACAGTCGCGAGAGGGCACCTCTCTCCACTTTGAAAATTGTGCGGGCGGGTATTTTTCGACCGATCAAAGCCATACGCTCAAGGTCGCGGGAAGGACGGCAGAGTTTTTTGCGGGCAAGAATCTGTTTCCCTTGGGCGATCTTACAAGGCAATCGGATTGGCCAAGTGCCTACGGTGGCGGCGTTATGTCGTCCGACGAGGTTGCCGATATGCTTGAGCCTCTGACCACCTACACCGTCAGCTTTGATGCGGAGTGCGTCAAGGTGCCGAGCGCATCGACATTCTGTGATTGGTGCCCGAATCCCGAAACGGGAGAGACGGAGGGGTGCGGCGAGCTTGGGCTGTTCTGTGAGCATTCGGGGCTTGGCTTCGCTCTCGTTCCGTCCGACGTGAGCGATTCCGAATACGGCTTGGGCTTGCCGTATGAGAACGGCTCGCCTCTGATCAAAATGTTCGTTTATAAAAAGCTCGGGGAGGGTGAGAAATACCACGGTGTTGTCACCTTTACCACGCCCGACAGCCTTGACGGGTACACGCTCCAGGTGCTGACGAATCAGTATTACTATTCCCATTATCAGTATCCCGAAATAGTCTATTCTACCGTCAGCTTCACGAATATTAAAATCGAGGAGGGTGAGAAGGAAACGTCGTACATCCCGTACGGCGAGGATGCCGTATCAGCGGTTTTGTGTGTCAAAGCAGGGTCGATTATCGTATGCGGTGAGAACCGAACCGCCGTTCCCTGCGATCTGCATGAGGGGGACGTTTGGTATCCTGCGACGGGCATCGTGAACCGAGGAGACAGCATGGAAAAGTATACGCCCTGTCCGTTGCGCGCACCCACGGGGGATTTTACCGTCACCCAGGAGCCGCTTGAGCTTGAGGCGCATATTTCCGCCACCCTGCTTGCAAAGAGCGATGGCTGATAAGAAATCTTTTCGACGCGGCGGAGTCGGTCTCGACCCGCATGCTGCATAATCTGAAAAAACAGGAGGAATGAAAATGTACGGAAAAATTGAAAACGGCGCCCTTGTTTTG
>CAZISP010000164.1:0-3980 GCA_964541955.1 uncultured Lachnospiraceae bacterium | reverse complement strand
CTGTACATGATCTCGAGAATCGAGAAGTTGGGGCAGAGTGCGGCAAGCTGAAGTGTTGCGGCATTTGCAACGGGGCCCGAGGGATTGTGAGGAGCAAAGCCGATGTATCTGCTCTCGGCGGTTGCCGCGATCTTGCGAAGCTCGGAAATACCGCCTGCGTGAGAAATGTCGGGCTGAATGTAATCAGCCGCGCCGAGATCGAACATACGGTTGTAATCCCAGCGGGTGTAAAGTCTCTCGCCCGCGGAAATGGCAACGGGGGACTTGTCGCGGACTGCCTTAAGTGCGTCCAGATTGTCGGGAGGAACGGGTTCTTCGAAGAACATGGGCTTGAACTGCTCAAGCTCCTTTGCTATTTTGATGCCTGTGGGAATATTGAAGCGTCCGTGACCCTCGATGAGCAGGTCTACCTCGTCGCCGACTGCCTCGCGGACAGCCGCAACACAGCGGAGAGCTTTGTTCAGCTCTGCGTTGGAGATCTCAAGGTAGTTCTTTCCGAAGGGATCCCATTTCATGGCTGTAACGCCGCGCTGAACCGCAATTCTTGCCTTTTCGCCGAACTCCTCGGGCTCCTTTGCGCCCGCAAACCAGCCGTTAACGTAGATTCTGACCTTTTCATTTACTTTACCGCCAAGGAGACGGTAAACGGGAACGCCCAGGCTCTTGCCGAGGATGTCCCAGAGAGCTGTCTCAACTGCGGAAAGTGCGCTCATAAGCACCGCACCGCCGCGCCAGTAAGCGTCGCGGTAGATAGCGTGCCAATGCTTTTCGATGTCGCGAGGATCCTGACCCACAAGATATTCCTTGATGTGCTCAACTGCGCCGAGAAGTGCCTTTTCCTTGTATTCAAGGGTCGCTTCGCCCACGCCGTCGATGCCCTCGTCGGTGTAGACCTTAACGAAGACCCAGTTTGTGCGGAAACAGTCGACTACAAATGTTTTTACGTCAGTAACTTTCATTTTTTATCCTTTCAGAGCTTTATCTCTTTATAAATTTCGGGAATAACTCGGTTTTCCGCCTTGAAAATGTCGCCGCTCAGCTCGTCAAAAAGACCGACGTGAAGCGGAACAGCCTTCTTTGCGCCCGTCTTTGCGGCAAACCTTTCGGCATCGTATGCGTTCATGTTGTTTCCGACGCCGTTGACGGGAAGAAATATCGCTTCGATGTCGTCGGGGAGGTCGGAGAAAATGTCGTCGTTGTAGAGCGTGTCGCCCGTAACGTAATAATTTTTACCCTCGGCGTTTATAACCACGCCCACGGCCATAAGATCGCTGTGCTCGGCCTTGACGGCGTAGAACTCAATGCCGTCCACCGTAAAGCGTGAGTGGCGGTTGAGACACACGTAATTGTTGTTTCCGCCGCATTTTCTTGCAGTCTGCCAGGCGTTGTAGGGGGCGATTACTACCACCGAGCTGTCCTCGGTCAGATAGTGCTCGAGAGTCTCGGGATCGGTGTGGTCAAGATGGTCGTGCGTCAGCACGATAATGTCGGGCTTGATTTTGAGAAAACTCTCGTCAACGGGATATCTGCGGTAGTTTTTTGGATTGACCTTTTCAACGCTGTCTGAAAGATAAGGGTCAACGATGATCTTCTTGCCGTTCGTCTCAAACAGGAGACCCGCCTGACCCAACCATGTGATTTTCATGCTCTTTTCGTTCCTTTCTTGCGTAAAACGCCGTTCTGGGTGGTAAAAAATGTTGTTTTTTTCTTTCGATTTCTTGACAAGCAGAAAATTCTGTGATAATATGATTTTATCACAGCATATAGCTTTGTCATAGTTAAAATATTAACTGTTTTTTTAGAATTCTTAACTATTTGGGGGTACAGCATATGAGACCCGAGATACTCTATCCGAAAATGGCGGCGTGTGGAATATACGACGGCTCGAAATTCCGCGCGGCGGGTGTAATGACACCCGAACGTGTCACAAGATATTTTGAGCTGGAGCTTCCGGTGGTCGAGGGTGGCATGTCCTATATTGACGGCAACGAATATCCGATACTTTGCGATCGGATTATATGCATCCATCCGGATATGCGTCGGTGCAGTCTCATGCCGTATTCCTGCAAGTTCATAAAATTCGAGCTTACGGGAGGTTTTCTTTACGATTACCTGTACGGGCTTGACTGTATCATATACCTGTCCGACCCGATGGAGTTTCACCGTTTGTTTGACACGGTGATCGATCTCTATGCAACCCCGCATGGCGGCAGTGAGCTTTTGCTCCAATCAAAGCTTCTCGAGCTTATCTATTTAATGGGACGTTGCAGCGGACGGTCGGGCACGCGTGGCGGGGTAAATCCCATCGTTTCAAAGGTCAGCGAGTATATCGACAGCCATATTCAGGAGAATCCGTCTCTTGACGAAATGGCGCTTCACCTTAACGTAAACCCCATCTATATGCATAGACTGTTCTCGGCTACTATGGGAAAATCCCCTCACCGCTACCTGCTTGAAAAGAAGCTGGCACTTGCAAAGCAGCTGCTTCTTTCCACCGATAAATCCTGCGCGGAAATAGCCCTTGAAACGGGCTTTTCCTCCCAATCCTATTTTAACTATACCTTCCGCCGCGAGGAGGGGGTAACCCCGTCGGAGTTTGTTCGCAGTTGGTATGAAAACCACCCTATATAAAAGGAGGAACGCTTGAAGAGAAGAATTTTATCGCTTTTTTGTGTTGTGGTTTTTCTGACACTGTTGTCTGCTCCGATCTACGCTTCGTCAATATTCAATTCCTCCTGCGTGCTCGCTCAGACCGACGAGGTCGATGATGCTTATCTCAAAAACACGCTTTTTGTGGGCGATTCACGCATTCAAGGGCTTGGAATAGCTTGCTCGTCAACCACCCCTGCGACCTTTTTTGGTGTACAGTCCTGTACCGCGTCGCAAATTGACACCCGTGAGGGGGTAAGCATGACCGTGAACGGTGTCACCAAAACGCTCACCATCATTGATGCCATAAAGCAGGACGGTCGGCAGTTCGAGAGGGTTTATATGATGTTCGGCATAAACGAGCTTGGCTCGGGCGGCGGCACCTCAGCTATAATCTGCGGCTACAAGACCGCCGTTTCAAAGGTAAGGGAAGTGCAACCGACAGCGCAGATATGCATCATGGGTGTAATGCCTGTTTTCAACTCCTGCTCTTACGTTTCGGGCTATACGGGTGAGGTGGCAAACCCCAAAATTCTGGCACTGAACGAAGCTCTTATAACGATGGCGGAGGAGCTGGAGGCATATTACCTTGACACCTACCATCTTTTCGCAACCTCGGACGGACAACTGCGCTCCGACGCTTCAAAGGACGGAATTCATCTGACCGCCGCCGCCAGCCGAGAGATGATGGAATATATAAAGACTCACGCCATCCCCTCAAAAAGCGTGACACCGTTTTCCGCGGGAGATCTGAACGGAGACGGACGGATAAACGCAACAGACGGAGTCCTGTTGGCTCAGCTTTTGGCAGGGTGGAGCGTGCAGGCAAGCGTGACTGCCGCCGACTGCAACGGCGACGGAGCCGTAAATGCAACGGACGGCGTTCTTCTGGCTCAACACCTGGCAGGATGGGCAGTTGTGCTGGGGTGATTTTATAAATTGTATTCAAAGGGCTTGAAATAAATTTTCATTTGTGATAAAATGAACCAATGACAATACCATCGGAAGGGAAACAGAAATGAAGAGAATAAATTTTAACCGTGATTGGCTTTTCCACGACGGCGAAATCGAAACCATGCGCCCCGAGGTGAAGGGCCCTGTTTACACGCAGGCAAAAGCCGAACGCTTCAGAACGGGACCTGCGTCGGTAGCCTTCAACGACCGTACCGATGATTACGGCGGAAACCATTCGGATGAGCTCAATCACTATAAATTTGAGAAAATATCCTTGCCTCACGACTACATCGTGACCCAGGAGATGAGCGAGCGTTATAATAACGCAACGGGCTTCTTCGATTACCACCCCGCGTGGTACAGAAAGCACTTTAGGG
>CAZISP010000163.1:0-3982 GCA_964541955.1 uncultured Lachnospiraceae bacterium | reverse complement strand
GCCTCTGAGGCAAATTTTTCGTAGCCGTTGAGTTGATCGGTCAGCTGATATCTGAATTTTTCGTCCTCGACCTTTGGGAGCAGTGTCAGAATGGCGTCCGAGCCCATTTTTACGTTTTTATATATATAGCAAAGCAGTTCGGGTGTTTTTTCCATTTCACGTTGATCCTTTCTTTTTTCTGTATGCTTATCATTTGTCAAATGAGAAAAATTATACTTGAAATAATAAAATAAATGCGGTCAGGAGCCGCCGGCTCGTCCTCGCAGACGGCAAATCAATCTCTGCCCACCGTTGCAAAGCCTGCGGGGGGATCATTTTTCGCCGATAAAGGAGAAAATTCGGGAAATAAGTGAAATTCACTTGATTTTCTCTTCGAATTGTTATATAATGTATCTAACATGGAGTATTGCCGCATTTTTTCGGGCAGTGAGAGAAAGGGGAGCTTATATGTCCAGAGTATCAAAGCACAATTATTACCTTGATATAGCACAGACCGTTTCCGAAAGGAGCACCTGTCTGCGTCGCTGTTACGGCGCCATTATCGTAAAGAACGACGTTATCGTTTCAACGGGCTACAACGGCGCGCCCAGAGGCAGAAAGAACTGCTGTGATCTTAAATTCTGTATGCGTGAGAAGATGAACATTCCCCGTGGTGAGAGGTACGAGCTTTGCCGCTCTATCCATTCCGAGGCAAACGCTATAATCGCCGCACCCCGCGAGCAGATGCTGGATTCCACAATCTATCTTTGCTGCACCGAGCCTGAAACGGGAGAAATACAGTCCGGAAGCAATTGCTGTATGATGTGCAAGCGAATGATAATCAACGCGGGCATCAAAAAGGTGATAATCCGCGACACAAAAGAAGATTACCGTGAGATCGACACCGACGAATGGATCGAGAATGACGATTCCCTCTCGGGCGAGTTTGGATATTGATGATGAATACGCTCCTTGAAGAAAAGCTTGAAAAGAACGGGGTTCCCGCCGACAAAAATCCGCTGACGGTATGCTTTGTCTGCACGGGAAATACCTGCCGCTCTCCTATGGCAGAGGCGGTTCTGAATCAGCTTGGGCACGTGCCCGAGTTCTGCACCGCCTGCCCTCCCGAGCTTCTGGGACGGCGCCGTATCAGGGCTTTTTCCGCGGGAATCTCCGCCATTGAGGGGATGCCCATATCGCAAAACGCGGTTGAGGCTCTTGAAAAAAACGGAATTCGCGCAACTCCCAACAACAATTATCCCGCGCACACCGCGCATCAGATAAGAGAAGCGGATTTTCTCACCTGCGATCTGGTTGTGGGTGTATCCGCGTCTCACACAATGGCGCTCCTTACCTCTTTCCCTCAGTATGCGTCGAAAATCACCTGCCTGGCAGAGAATATCCCCGATCCCTTCGGCGGCACTCTTGAGGACTACGAGGCGTGTCTTGATAAGATTCGTCGAGCTGTGGGCTTGACATTCTTCGGAGACGAAAATGCCTGATATAAAGCTTGAAACCGTTCGTCGCGAGCACCTTGCGGCCATAGCGGAAATAGAAAAGGAATGCTTTTCCTGCCCCTGGAGCGAAAAAGCTCTGGAGGAGACGCTTCTCGGCGAGCACGGCACGGGTGTTGCGGCACTCCTTGACGGTACGGTTGTTGCCTACGGCGGCATGGTCGTCGCCCTTGACGAGGCGGAGATAACGAACGTCGCCACCACCGAAGCGCATCGTGGAAAAGGGTATGCAAAGGCTGTCATGTGCGAGCTTTTCAGAGCGGCGCACGAGCTGGGCTGTGTCAGCATGTCACTTGAGGTCCGCGAAACGAACGCGGGCGCAATCGCGCTTTACGAGGGGCTTGGGTTCGAAAATCTCGGCAGACGCCCCAATTTCTACCGCTTTCCCCGCGAGGCGGCGATTATTATGGTAAAACGACTTTCTTAAATAAAGGATTAAAGATGTATATTTTGGGTCTTGAAAGCTCCTGTGACGAGACCTCGGCGGCTGTCGTCGAGATGGACGAGGGCAGGAGAAGGATACTTTCAAATATAGTTGCGTCTCAGATAGACGTTCACCGTCTCTACGGCGGCGTCGTTCCCGAGATAGCAAGCCGCGCACACATCGAGGCGGTGTCAAAGATAACGTACGAAGCGCTTGAGGTGGCAGGTGTGAAGCTTTCCGACATCGGTGCCATCGGCGTGACGGCGTTCCCCGGGCTTATCGGAGCGCTTCTTGTGGGCGTGAATTTCGGAAAGTCCTTGGCTTTTGCAAATTCTATCCCGCTGGTGGCCGTAAACCACGTACACGGGCACGTTTCGGCGGCACTGCTTGAAAATCCTCAGCTTGAGCCCCCGTTTTTGGCGCTTGTGGTGTCGGGCGGTCATACGTCAATTTATTATGTGAAAAGCTACACGGATTACGAGGAGATAGGTGCCACGCGAGACGACGCGGCGGGCGAGTCCTTTGACAAGGTGGGCAGAGTTATCGGAATGCCCTATCCCGGCGGAGCGGCGCTTGATAAGCTGGCATACGAGGGCGATCCCAAGGCTATTCAGCTTCCGTCTCCCGCGCTCACAGGCGACAATCTTGATTTTTCATTCAGCGGTCTGAAGACGGCGGCACTCAATTACATTAACGGTGCCGAGCAGAGAGGCGAGGAAATAAACCGAGCCGACATGGCGGCGTCCTACACGGCGGCGGTCACCTCCGCCGTATCAAAAAAGGTGGCAAAGGCACTTGAAATTACGGGCGCAAAGCATTTTGTGATGGCGGGCGGCGTTGCGGCAAATTCCCATTTGCGCCGCGAGGTGGGCAGAGTCTGCGAGGCAAAAAAGGTGGGCTTCACCTGTCCGTCTCTCGCCCTTTGCGGTGACAATGCGGCGATGATAGCCGCGGCGGCTTATTACGAATTTTTGCGCGGCAATTTCTCGGATACCTCTCTCAACGCCTCGGCGTGTGAGCCGAGTGAGGCATGACGACAGAGCTTTTGGAGTGAATTTTCGGCGAGGTGAAAAAAACCGAAGTACACCTTTCCGTTATCGGAATAAATCCCCCTTGTCAAGAGGGAAAGTTGAAATTTTTCAAAATCGGCAAACTGCACAGCTTAAATCACGGTCTAACATGATTTTGAGTTTTCAACAGCATTTTTCCACAACCTGTGGAAAAACAACCGATTTTAGTAACGATTTTGAAAAAAACACTCCCAAAACCTTGAAAAGACAGGATTTTCTGTGGAAAAACCTGTTGAAAATGTGGAAAACTCCGCGTGTGGAAAACATCGAATTCCGTGGAAAACTCTGATTCTTGTTGATTTTTCAAGGGTAGACATTTTTAACAAAAATGATTTTTTATTCAAAATTTTCCGACAAAAAACTCATTTTTTTAATTCTATTTGAGGAATTTTCCGCACTACGGAAATTTTCCTTTTGACGTGTATCAAATATGAAAGACAAATTCCGAAAGGATGAAAATAGAAATGAATAACGATATCGATTTTTCAAAAGTAATAAACGAGGTGGCGGCCGATACCTCTCCCGCGACGCCCAAGCCCAACGTTTCTCAGGCGGTGATAAAGCGCCTTCCCAGGTATTTCCGATACCTGCGTGAGCTTATCCGCGCGGGCAAGATGAGAATAAGCTCGGAGGAGCTTTCGCGACTCATGAACGTGACCGCGTCCCAGATCCGTCAGGACTTTAACTGCTTTGGCGGCTTTGGTCAGCAGGGCTACGGATATAACGTAAAATATCTCTACGCCAAGATCAGCGAGATCCTCGGCGTAAACAGCAATTTCCGCGCGGTAATTATCGGTGCGGGTAACCTTGGACGCGCCCTTGCCAGAAATCCCATGTTTACAAAGCGCGGTGTTTCTGTGGTGGCGATGTTTGACGTTGACCCTGCGGTATTCGATTCCACCGTTGGCGGCATCAGAGTGTACCCTATGTCCGAGTTCGAGACGTTCTGCCGCGAAAACGTGGTTGACATTGCGGTTCTGACGCTTCCTAAGGAG
>CAZISP010000162.1:0-3991 GCA_964541955.1 uncultured Lachnospiraceae bacterium | reverse complement strand
CGCAAATTTCCGAGCGCCCCTCAAGCTCCGACAGCACCTTTTCCTTGGCGCTTTCCTTGACGAAAACGTATTTAATTTCCGCCCCGCATCTCACCGCCTCACAGAAAAGCTTAATGCCGTCAAAGCGAAAAAGACCTTCCGTGTCACGGTGCTTTTTGTCCTCCAGTTTGCCTGTTTTCACAAGCAGAGGATTATTCCTTGAGGTTATGATATCGGGTGAAAAACTGATGTTCAGCGGCATTTTTTTACCTCTCCAAATTCAAGAAAAAACCCGGCAAAACCGGGTTTTTTTGATTATTTTGCAGCTTTAGCTTTTTCTGCGAGAGCGGCAAACGCTTCCTTATCGGACACTGCCAGCTCAGAGAGCATCTTACGGTTGAGGTCGATGCCCGCAACCTTGAGACCGTGCATGAACGTAGAATAATTCATGCCGCAAGCCTTTGCCTGTGCGGAAATACGAGCGATCCAGAGTCTTCTGAAATCTCTCTTCTTCATCTTACGGCCGGCAAAAGCGTAGTTACCGCTCTTCATTACGGCCTGCTTAGCCATCTTGAAGTGCTTGCTCTTTGCGCCCCAATAGCCCTTTGCTTCCTTCAGAATCTTATTTCTTCTCTTGCGCGTCATCATAGCGCCCTTTATTCTTGCCATTTTTCTATCCTCCTAAGTTCTCTTTACGGTTGTCTCTTACTTCTGGATAAGAGCCTTGATGTTTGCTGTCATAGCGGGGCTGAGGTAAGAGCTGCCGCGAAGGAATCTCTTGCGCTTTGCGTCCTTCAGACCGAGGTTATGACGGTGCTGGCTGTGGTAATGCTTAACCTTTCCGCTTCCCGTAACCGAGAATCTCTTAGCGGATGCTTTATGTGTCTTGATCTTTCCCATTTTTCATATCTCCTTTTCAAGTGAATTCTATATCACGTCCGACGCGGCACGAGTGCCTGTCGAGTATGAACAATTTTGTGCTTATTTAGTAGGCTTGAGGGGAACAACGATCATGCTCATGAATCTACCCTCGGTGGAAGGCTTCTTGTCAACGGTTCCGACCTCTTCGAGATAGGCAGCAAAGCGTTCAAGAATCTCGCGACCGATCTCCATGTGGCTCATCTCACGGCCTCTGAACTTGACAACCGCTCTTACCTTGTTGCCCTGAGTGAGGAACTTCTTTGCGTGATTTGCCTTGGTCTCGAAATCGTGGGTGTCGATGCGGCAGGAAAGCTGAACCTCCTTGAGCTCAGACGTCTGCTGCTTCTTCTTCGCTTCCTTTTCCCTCTTCTCTTTATCAAAGCGGTACTTGCCGAAATCCATGATTCGACATACGGGAGGGGTTGCCTTTGCCGCCATCATAACCAGATCAAGCCCCTTTTCATAAGCCATTTCAAGAGCCTGGCTGCTTGACATGATGCCCAGCTGCTCACCGTCCTCTCCAACGAGTCGGATCTCCTTTTCCTGGATGTCTTCATTGACGAGCGTGTCCTTTTCCTTAGCGCTGATAAATATGCACCTCCAAACGTAAATTTCGCACAAAAAAGTGCGGAAAAGAAGCATCTTCCCCCGCACACAGACAATCCGAGCACCGCTCGGATACCATATCTGCACCTGCTCGCCTGTGCGGCAGGGCGAGAACGAAAACGTTCTGCTTCTTCACTCCGTGGATTATACCATGTCTTTTGACTTTTGTCAACCCTTTTTCGAAAAAAATTTTTCTTTTTTTCTCTCCTTTTCTCTTGGAAAAAATGCACAAATCTACCAAAGCGTTGATTTTACTCTGTTTTGCGGCACACCGAGGCAAGTTTTTTCCGTTTGAAGCGACAAAAACAGCAATTTCGGGTCAATAAAATCGTGATTTTTGATAATTTACAAAACGCTTTTTGCGTGCTATAATCACAATCGGAACGCACGGCGTCACTTAATACGGCGGAGTATCAATCTCATGATACCACCCCTGCCTTATTAGTCACAGTCCGTGCTTTTTTCTTTGCCGCAACATTAAATTGTAAATAAATGTTCAAAACTATGGAAATTTCAAAAATATTGTGGTATAATATAAGGTAACAATGCACTTCCGTGCAAAAAACGAAGAATGCACGCAAGATACAGAAAGGTTCATCACTCAAATCAAAATGGCTATCATCGAAAAGATCGAAAATTTCACCCTGCCCGTCGTTCCCCTCCGAGGAGTTGTGGCTTTCCCGGGCGTAACACTTAATTTTGAATGCAAGGACAACCTGGCATCGGCCGCCGTGACGGCGGCAGCCGCTACCGAATCCTTCGTCGTACTTCTCACCCAGAAGAACCCCTCAAAGGCCGAGGAGGACAAGGATGCGTTTTATAACGTGGGCGTTCTTTCAAAAATCAGACAGACCGTAAAAGCCTCGGACGGCGGCACGCGAGTTATCGCCGAGGGTCTTTGCCGCTGTCAGATACTTAACATGCGCGGTTTTGCGGACTACGTTATGGCGGATGTGCTGTGCAAGACCATAAACTCAAGCGAAAGCGTCAGCATCAAAGGACAGGCTTATATACGAGAGGCAATGTCTCTCATGGACTCCCTTATCGAATTTCTTCCCTCCCCCGCGCCCGAGCTCAAAATGAAGGCGCAGAGCATCAAGAATCCCGGCATGCTGGCAGACTTTATTGCGGCGAATATGTTCGTCCGCTTTGAGGACAAGCAGCAGGTGCTTGACGTCTTTGAACCCATGAAAAGAATGAGAACCCTCCTCAATCTGATGGAGAGCGAGATAGAGGTTCTTGAATGTGAAAAGAACATTCACCAGACCGTCAGAGCACGGCTCAGCAGAAATCAGAAAGAATACTATCTGCGTGAGCAAATGCGGGTGATCCAGGACGAGCTTGGCGGCGAGGGCACCGAGGCGGACGAATATTACGACAAGATAATGGCGGCGAAGCTTCCCCGCGAGGTGGAGGAAAAGCTGCTAAAGGAAAACGAGAGAATGGCAAAGATGCCCTTCGGCTCTGCCGAGGCGGGCGTTATACGGACCTATCTCGACACCTGTCTGGAGCTCCCTTGGACAAAGGCGACAAAGGACAGAGTAAACGTTTCGGCGGCGCAGAAGATACTGGACGCCGACCATCAGGGGCTTGAACAGGTGAAAACGAGAATTCTCGAATACCTTGCGGTAAAACAGCTCAACCCCGAGCTTAAAAATCAGATAATCTGTCTCGTAGGCCCTCCCGGCGTCGGCAAGACCTCGGTAGGCGCTTCAATCGCCCGCGCCATGAACCGCAAGTACGTGCGCGTTTCCCTTGGCGGCGTCCGCGACGAGGCAGACATCAGAGGCCACAGAAAGACCTACATCGGTGCTATGCCCGGACGCATCATGGCGGCAATGGCGCAGGCAAAGGTGAAAAATCCTCTCATTCTTTTGGACGAGATAGACAAGCTGACCGCAGACGCACACGGCGACCCCGCCTCTGCCCTGCTTGAGGTGCTTGACGGCGAGCAGAACCACACCTTCCGCGATCATTTTGTGGAGCTTCCTTTCGATCTCTCCGAATGTGTGTTCATCGCAACGGCAAATACTCTTGATACGGTTCCAAAGCCCTTGATCGACCGAATGGAGGTCATTGAGCTTTCCACCTATACACCTACCGAAAAGCTTGCCATCGCAAAGCGTCACTTGGTTCCAAAGCAGCTGGGGCGCCACGGTTTGACCAAAAAACAGCTTTCCATAGCCGACAGTGCCATCAAAGAGCTTATCGAGTATTATACCAGAGAAGCGGGCGTGAGAAATCTTGAGAGAAAGATAGGCGAGCTTTGCAGAAAAGCCGCGAAGAAGCTTATCGAGGACGGTGCTCAATCGATTAAGGTAAACCGTGAAAACGTATCGGAATTTTTGGGCGCAAGAAAGCTCTATCCCGACGCCGTGTCCGAGGAAAATGAGGTGGGCACCGTAAACGGTCTTGCCTACACGTCGGTGGGCGGCGATCTGCTCAAGATCGAGGCATCTATCCTTGAGGGAAGCGGCAAAATAGA
>CAZISP010000161.1:0-4079 GCA_964541955.1 uncultured Lachnospiraceae bacterium | reverse complement strand
GGAAACTCGTTTTTTTTGAATATATTTTATTCAATAACGAAAAGGATTCTCAAACGATTGCGGAAACAGAGAATGACAAGGTTCCGCAGACGGACACGGATACGGAAGCCCCTTCGAGTGATACCATATCCATTGACACAGCCGATTGTGAGGACGGTTGGGAAAGTTACTCATTGCAGTATGGCAGTATGGTTATCCTTGAAATCGGCGAGATTTGCGAGCTTGAATACGTCCCCTCGGAAAACCGGCCGGAATACGTGGGTGTGGGCGTGAAAATCGTAATGGATCTTGAAGAAACGTTCAATGGTCAAAATTACGAAGAAAAACGTTCGCAAAGAATGGAATTTGTGGCGGCGGAAGATCGTGAAAGAATTTTCAACGAATACGACGACGTTATTTTGATCGAAGCGTCAATGCTTGACGAAATTCCCGTCGGCATGACCGTGTTTACACCTCTGTTCGGTCAATCCTTGGAAGGCGTTTCCCAAAAGCAGACCGCCACTTTTTTCGAAATAAGACCTCTGCTTCTTTTCTCGGAAAGAAATGCCGATAGCGAATACGGATGCGAGAGAGTTCCGGAGCTTATGTACGTTATAGACGGCAAGATCTCTGTTCCGGAGAGGATCAAAAAAGGCTCGGGTTTGCACTATCTCGAAGGAAATATGTTCATTTATACCCTTGAAGAGGCAAACAGAAATCTTATCCGGGTTGGACGGGAAAATCAACTTTTCTACGACGGAATGACGATAGAGGAGCTGAAAAATTACATCCGTACCGCATCAAACGAATTTTGGTTCGAACCACTCCATGAAAATGAGGGTAATTAAACACCGCACAAAAAAGGCTGTCGCTTCAAGCGACAGCCTTTAATGTACAGCAGATTTTGTTTGTACTAAAAGTTCTTGTTAAGGTAAGTCTATTACTTAAGCTCAACAGTTGCGCCAGCCTCTTCGAGCTGCTTCTTGAGAGCCTCAGCGTCTTCCTTGGAAGCGCCTTCCTTAATTGTGCTGGGAACACCCTCAACCTTTTCCTTAGCTTCCTTGAGGCCGAGACCTGTAACCTCACGTACAACCTTGATAACGTCGAGCTTCTTAGCACCGAAGCTTGTCATTACAACGTCGAACTCAGTCTTTTCTTCAGCAGCAGCGCCTGCAGCAGCGGCACCGGGAGCAGCAGCAACTGCAACGGGAGCAGCGGATACGCCGAATTCCTCCTCGAGAGCCTTTACAAGGTCAGCGAGCTCGAGAATTGTAAGTTCTTTAATTTCATCCAAAATCTTGGTGGTCTTTTCTGTAGCCATTTCAAATTACCTCCGTAAAATAAATAAGATATTGTTTTTTGATTTGATTTGTGACGGTCGCGGGCATTAAGCCTCTGCTGCGCCGCCCTCCTTGTCGATCTTCGCCTGGAGAACGTATGCAAGTCCGTAGAGAGAGGACTGAAGGCTTCCAAGCAGCTTGCCGATGAGCACTTCCTTCGGAGGAATGTCAGCAAGCTCATTTACAGTCTTAACGTCAACAACTGCGCCGTCAAGATAACCTGCGAGAATGTTGAAGGACTCGATCTTTTCTGCATACTTCTTGATAACCTTCGCGGGAGCGATTGCATCATCGGTAGCAATTGCGATAGCTGTCATACCTGTCAGGTACTGCTTCATATCGCCAAGTCCAACCTCGTCACAAGCTCTGCCTGTGAGAGTGTTCTTCATAACAGTGTACTTAACGCCGGCCTTTCTCAGCTCTGCGCGAAGCTTTGTGTCGTCTTCAACTGTGATACCGCTGTAGTTAACCAGAACACCTGCGGGAGAATTCTTGAGAAGCTCTGCAAGGTCTGCAACGGTCTGTTTCTTCTGTTCGAGTATTGCATTACTGGGCATTTAGTTTCACCTCCCATTGTGAAAATAAATAAAAAAATCTTTTCCCCCAAAGGCATAGCCCGTGTCGAGAAAAGATAGATAACTTATTTGCGGAGCACACGCAAAGCTACTGCCCTGCACACATCTCGCCCCTGTTATAAATCGCTTCCTCGGCAGGAGAGCAGCGTTTTGAAACTGCCTTTACGGGAACCTGCTGTCTTAGGTAACAGGGGGATTATATCACGAAAATCCCCCCGTGTCAAGCGTTTTTTGAAAAAAGTTTTATTTTTTTTCGTTTTCGGCTTTTTCCGCCTCGCGCAAAGCTTCAAGCTCTTCTGCCGTGTAGTCCTCGGCATTCCTCATGGCATCAACAAATCTGCAAGCAGAGTAAACGGCTATGGCAAGAAGCCCCACCTGGGAAACGGCATAATCCGGCATTCCGAGAAATCCGCCGAAATCCTTTGAGAAGAAGGCCACAAGCGCGGGAACGGACGATACCGTGCAGAAAAAGAAAGCAACAAACGAGAAAACCGTAAATCTGCCGCTTTTTCCGATCCCCATAAGAAATCTCGTATCAAAGAGCATGTAGAGCATCACGGACATATAAGCCAGCTGTAAAAGCAGCTTGTCGGGGCTGTTCATCGCGGTCGCGAAGTCGAAATAGGATTTCGCCAGACCCACGGTGGCGTAGAAAATAACGCAAAAGCCAAGGATCGAGCGGTTCTCCTTAGATTCGTATTTTTTCAGGCAGCCGAGGGCAAAATAGACCGCCGCAATCGCCGAAAAAACAAGAAATATTCCGGGGATAATTACACTCCCCTCAACATAGGAAAGGCAATAGGACACCAGGTAAACCGAATGCACAAGCAAAACAACCGCCGCAAACGCCGAGCCTGCCTTTGACGCAATTCCCGTAAACGCAGGCTTGATCTTCACCTTTGACGCAAACAAGCCCGAGAGCACAAAAACGGCACAAGCCATAATGCAAATAACCGTCAGAATCTGCGGGACGAGCGCATTGATTTTGAAATACCCCGCGTCTCTGTCGTAATAAACGAACAGCCCGACAGTGCGTAAAATAACGCCAACCGCAGTCAGCACGGCCGCCGCCATGCCGAATATAATGATTTTTGATTTATTTTTCATTTTTATCCGTCCTTTGTCTGCCGATGATTGGCAATTTCTTCTTAATTATACGGCGAGTTTGCCCAAAAGTCAACCATCTTTCGCTCATTTATCCCCGCAAGAGCCGCGCCAAGCCAAATGTTCACTTTTTGTTCATTCGGTCTTTACATAAACGGGATAATATATACTCAACTAAGTCTTGGAGGCAAAAAATGAAACTTATAAAGACACTTTCACTTATCACGGCACTTCTGCTCTGCATTTTTGCGTTTGCCGCATGCGGCGAAAAGGAGGAAGAGCCTATTGGCGGCGATACCCTGTCCCGCGACACCGCAAAGGAACCCATGAGCGTTGCGGATATGACCCCTTACGAGATAAAGGGCGGCGTGACGTATTACGCCGATATCGAGATAGAAGACTACGGCACGATAACAGTGAAGCTCGACCAGAGCTCCGCTCCCATCACCGTTGCGAACTTCGCAACTCTCGCGTCAAACGGATTCTATGACAATTTGACTTTCCACCGCATCATAGAAGGCTTTATGATGCAGGGCGGCGACCCCGAGGGAACAGGCAGAGGCGGCTCGGACAGAACCATAAAGGGCGAGTTTATGTATAACGGCGTTGACAACCTGCTCCCGCACCTGAGAGGCACCATTTCCATGGCACGACGCTCCGATTCATACGACAGCGCCACGTCACAATTCTTTATCATGCATAAAACCAACACGGGTCTTGACGGTCAATACGCCGCCTTCGGCACCGTGACCGAGGGTATGGAGATCGTCGATAAGATATGCCAGGAAGCAGAGCCCACAGACAATAACGGAACCATTCCGGCAGACAAACAGCCCGTTATAAAGACGATCACCATAAGAGAAGAATAATTTCAAAAGAGCGCCGCGGGCGCTCTTTTTCGTAGGGGGGTGGTGCTCCCCGACGACCCGCATTGGCGCAAATGCTTCCTTTTGTATGGGCGGGCGAGCACCGTGATTGCCCTGACAAAAACATTCAACAGCTCGCCCCACAAAAATATTCAAAGCACTTGACAAAAAAAAGAATGTGTGATAAAATACCAAAGCAATCAAACGAGATGTGG
>CAZISP010000160.1:0-4135 GCA_964541955.1 uncultured Lachnospiraceae bacterium | reverse complement strand
GGGACGTTGAGCTTGGTGCCGTAGCAGACGGCGGCGATATCGAAATCGGCAGCGGTGATCTGTTTGACTGATCAAATCACATACGTTGAAAAACAATATTTGCGGCACCCGACAATCGGGTGCCGCTTTGATTAAAGCGAGGAGATGAATTTTCGTCTCCTCTTTGCTTTTTTGTTGACATTAGATACGAAATATGATAAAATTTTCTTGTAATAACTAAACTATTGAAGGGAAAAAATATGTCAAAAATACTTTCAATCCTGCTGACAACAACAATGCTTTTATCGGCTTTTATCATGTCCGTCTCGGCAGTTGAAGAGATTGACGATATTGCCGATTTTGGCGGCGATTATTACTTTCTTTGCGAGAGCGACAAGGATATGCTCAGCTATATGCCCGGGGATTCGGTAATTTTCACCGTAAAGCTTTTCGGCAGAAATAAGCAGGTGACAGTTCCTTATCTTCTTTACACCATTGAGCGTGACGACGGTGTGAAAACCTCCGGCACCGCAGAGCCTAACCCTGACGGGACGTACACGATATCCGACTTCACTATGGATATTCCCGGTTACGTTCGTCTTTTGATAGATTTCCCCGATAAAAACGGAAACAAAAATTGGTCGGTTCTGAAGGAACATCAGAGAAGCGCGTTTGAGGGCGGTGTTCTGGTTGACGTTGAGAATATAACAACGGTGCATGAAATTCCCGATGATTTCATGGAGTTCTGGGATGATTCTCTCGCTTTGCTTGATGATTTCTCGCCCGATCCTTTTGAACTTAAGCTTGTTGAGGACACTGTCGGCTACTCGGTATACGAGGTATATATAAATTGCTACGGTGATCCAACCGACCTCAAAAGCGGAGACACCTTTGCGGCAGGTTATCTGAACGTGCCGAAAAATAAAAAAGCGGGCTCGCTTCCTCTGAAAATGACCTTCCAGGGATATGGTGTAAGAGGAGCGAGCATATCAAGCTCAAACACACAGATTATATTAAATATGTGCGCTCATAGCTTCAGACTTGGGCTTGATGAATATGATGTAAGCTTACTTAATCTCCCGTCGGACTCTCTCGGAAACTACGGCTGGTCCCCCAGTGAAAATGCAGATCCCGAGAACGTGTACTACCGAAATATGGTTTTGAGAAACGTTCAGGCGGCGAGATTCCTTATGAAATATTTTGGTGATGAGGATTTTGATCGAGAAGTTATTGACGACGTAGATACATCTGCCTGGAAAGGACTGTGGAACGGTGTCGACTTTGAGGCATCGGGCGGAAGCCAGGGCGGATTCCAGAGCATTTCTTTAGGTGCCCTCTGTCCGCAGATTTCCAAAATAAATGCCAACGTGCCTGCGTACGGAAACCTTGCCGCAGGTGGATATACGAACCCTACGGGCGATGTTCTCGGCTCGCTGTCGGTGAAGACGGAATACGTTGACGGTCTTGATTATTGCGACACGGCTTTTTTTGCGTACTTTGTCAATTGTGATTTTGCCATAACCGGCGGAATGGGCGACATGACCTGCTCGCCTACCGGCCTCATGGCAATGTATAACAACGCGAGGCGCGGAAAAAACATCAATATATCAATATCGTTTCAGCAGGGCGAAACTCATATGTTCAAGCCTGATCCCAACATGGTAGAATCCACTCTTGCGGTTTACAAGAGCGAGGTTACCGATTGGAGTGTCGAGGACGGTGTTCTGAACGTTTCGGGTAACGGTGTGCTCAGCACGGCTTTAGCCGAGGTCAATGAATGGAACGAAAAGATTGAGGATGTCAAGGAAATCAATATCAGCGGAAATATTACGGGAATTTCCGAAAACGTGTTTAGTCTGAAGAACGGAGCGAATGTTTTCATTAAAACGTTCGTTCCCATGACTGTTTCACCTGATGCATTCTGTGGAAACAAAGATGTAGTGCTGTATTGCAGCGAGGCGTCGGGCGTAGCTTCCTTTGCCGAGGCAGAGGGACTGCAATTCAGTTCGCTTGGCACGTTCGAACAGGGAGCGGCGTTCTTTTACATCATTGAAGGGGATACGCTGAGAATCAATTCTGTTGATCGTACAAAGTCTCTTGCCACAACCAGCGGCGATACCGCGCTTGTAAACTTTATGAAGGATAACGCCGAAATTATCAAAAATATAGAGATTCGCGGCGAATTTTCTTCAATCGGCAATATGCAACCTGCTTTCTCTAAGCTGACAAACGTTGCAAGCGTCAAAATCGACAGCAGGAACACTACGCTTTCGGGCGAGAAGAACTTTATGGGACTTTCTGCCCTTGAAACGCTTGGTCATTATGATTTTGTTTGGGAAAAGCCCACCACGTATTCTGACGGGATTGTTAATCTGACCGGCTTTAATGCGTTTATTGCGGACACGGGAAAAGCTACTGTTCCTGCGTATATTTTGAGCGGTTGTAAAGCGATAAAATCCGTTGTGATGCCGGGGAGCCTTATGAGCGAGGATGCCGATGTTGCGGGATTGATCGGGGAAAAGGCGTTTGCCGACTGCTCCTTGCTCAGAACCGTAGAATTTCCCGAAAGTGTAACCTTGACGTCTCTTGATTTCGGAGTATTCAGCCAATGCATGTCTCTTGAAAAGGTTATCGTCAAGGGTGAGGTTTCAAAGAGCTTCTCTTGCACATTCAATATCGCAACCATTCACTCCTTTGCCCAGGTTCCCGAAACCGCGGTTTTTGAGGTTGGATCGGACGAGTTTGCCGAGATACTGAATACTTGCTTTTCAGAGGGCGGAGTAGCCATAAAGGCAGTTTCTAACGATACTTATAAAGGTCCTGCAAATCAAGACGATGAAATGAATTGTAGCGGCGGTGAGGGTATAACGATTATTGTAATCGCCGTTTCTGCGGTAGCAGTCGCAGCTTTGGCCGTAATCGTTGCGGTTGTTCTCCGCAAAAAGAAAGTAAATAAATAAGACAAACCCTCGGCGGGCGCCGAGGGTCATTTTATTCGTTTGCTTTCAGTATCTTTAGCGCTTCATAAATACTTTTTATGGGTATTAACTCAATTCCGTCTACCATCAAATTTCTTTTTTCAAGGTTCTTTGCGGGAACTATCGCGCGGGTAAAGCCAAGCCTTGCCGCCTCGTGTATTCTCATGTCGAGACTTGATACCGCACGGCATTCGCCTGAGAGACCGAGTTCACCTATGGCAATCAGATTGTCGGGAATAACTCTGTCCGTAAGGCTGGAGATCATGGAAAGTGCCACCGCAACGTCGGACGCAGGCTCGTCAATGTGCAAACCGCCGATAACGTTAAGATAAACATCGTTTTGGTAGAACTTCAGGTTGAGACGTTTCTCAAGAACCGCAAGAATAAGACACATTCTGTTATAATCTATACCGTTCGTGGTTCGACGGGGAGCAGGGAAAGCAGTGGGGGCTACAAGCGACTGAATTTCCGCTATAAGGGGTCTTGTTCCTTCCATGGTGCAAACGGCGCAGTTGCCGGGAACATCCTTTGGTCTGCCGTCAAGGAGCATTTCGGAGGGGTTTACCACCTCTTCAAGCCCTTTATCGGTCATCTCAAAAACACCGATCTCGTTTGTTGAGCCGAATCGGTTTTTGATTGCTCGGATAATGCGGTAGGACTGCTGCCTCTCGCCCTCAAAATACAGCACGGCGTCAACCATATGTTCGAGAATTTTAGGTCCCGCAATGGTTCCTTCCTTGTTCACATGTCCAACCAGAAGCATGGAAATTCCTGCGCTCTTGGCGAGATTGATGAAAGACAGAGCGGATTCCTTTATCTGCGCAACGCTACCCGGAGCGCCGGTTATTCTGTCGCTGTAGATCGTCTGAATGGAGTCAACGATAACAACATCGGGCTTCAGCTTTGAGATCTCGTCCAGGATATTTTCAATATTCGTTTCAGTTAAAATGTGAAGATTCTTCCCCGATATGCCAAGTCGTTTTGCTCTCAGCTTCAGCTGACCGCCCGATTCCTCTCCCGAAACGTAAAGGACGGTTCTGACACGTCCGTCAAAGTCGGTATTGCTGAGGGCGTCGGAAATCTGCATAAGAAGCGTTGACTTACCTATACCTGGCTCTCCCGAAAGGAGCACCACGGTGATGTGCACAAGTCCGCCGCCCAGCACTCGGTCAAGCTCG
>CAZISP010000159.1:0-4138 GCA_964541955.1 uncultured Lachnospiraceae bacterium | reverse complement strand
CTATTGCCTGCTGTGTTTCGGCTATGCGTGTGGGCAAGCAGATGCAGTTCTTCGGCGCTCGATGCAATCTGGCAAAGCTTCTTCTTATCGCTATTAACGGCGGCTACGATACCACAAGCGGTATCCACATCGGTCCTCAGATGCCGGTGCTTGACGGAGACAGGCTGGATTATGATACGGTCATGGAAAGATACAATATTTACATTGAGTGGCTTGCAAAGCTTTATGTAAATACCATGAACATAATTCACTATATGCACGACAAATATGCATACGAGAAGATTCAGATGGCTCTCCACGACACCAAGGTCGAGAGACTTATGGCGTTCGGTGTTGCGGGACTCTCCGTTGTGGCTGACTCCCTCAGCGCAATTAAGTATGCTTCCGTCAAGCCTGTTGCCGACGCAAGCGGCTACATTGTGAATTTCGAAACCGAGGGCGACTTCCCCAAGTACGGAAACGACGATGACAGAGTTGACCTTATTGCAAAGGAAATGACCCATAGGTTTATCTCCGAGCTTCGCAAAACGCCAACCTACAGAAACGCCGTTCATACCCTGTCCGTTCTGACTATCACCTCAAACGTAATGTATGGAAAGAATACCGGTGCCACACCCGACGGACGCGAGGCGTTTTCACCCTTCGCGCCCGGAGCTAACCCCATGCACAACCGTGAGCAGAACGGTGCGCTTGCCTCTCTCAACTCGGTGGCAAAGCTCAGCTACGACGATTGCCGCGACGGGATCTCAAATACCTTCTCAATCACACCGGATGCCTTGGGACATGACGAAAAACAGAGAGTGGATAATCTTGTTTCTATCCTTGACGGATACTTTGCAAAGAACGCGCACCACATAAACGTGAACGTGCTCAATCGCGAGACACTCATGAAGGCTTATGAGGATCCGGAGGCCTTCCCGAACCTTACCATTCGAGTTTCCGGCTACGCTGTAAACTTCCACAAGCTCTCGCGTGAGCAGCAGAGAGAGGTTATCAGCCGCACCTTCCATTCTGCGCTGTGACGGGCAGGGTACATTCGCTCCAAAGTCTCGGGACGGTGGACGGCCCGGGCGTTCGGTTCGTTGTGTTCATGCAGGGGTGCCCTTTGCGGTGCGGCTGTTGCCACAATCCCGATACGTGGGATTTTGATGGCGGCGAGGTGTATTCGGCGGCGGAGCTTGCCGCAAAAGCGGAGCGGTTCAAGGAGTATTTCGGACGCGACGGCGGCATTACCGTCTCGGGCGGTGAGCCGCTGATGCAGACGGAGTTTGTCCGCGAGCTTTTCGGGCTATGCCACGATAGAGGAATAAACACCTGCCTCGACACCTCCGGCTGTATATTGAATGCTGAGGTCTCGGAACTGCTTTCGGTGACCGACAGGGTCTTGCTTGATATCAAATATACCGATGAGGCACTTTACCGCGAGCACGTGGGCTGTGAGTTGTCTTGTGTGCTTGAATTTCTCGACCTGCTTGCTCGGAGGAAAATTCCCACAACTCTGCGGCAGGTGACGATCCCGGGTCTGAATGATAACGAAGAAAATATCCTTCGTCTCAAGCAGATTGCCGACAGCCACGCAAACGTGGAAAGGATCGAGCTTCTGCCGTTCCGCAAGATATGCTCACAGAAATATGATAGCATGGGGACAGACTTCAAATTTGGGAATATTCCCGAACCCGATGCCGAGAAAATAAAGGAGCTTGAAGCACTTTTGTAATTTTTATGAAACCGACCGCCGCGGCGGTCGGTTTTATACTATGGTGTAAGTTGCGGGGAGGTATAGAAACCGGGCGAAGGGCGTGTAATTGAACCGCGGGTTTATTTTTATGAGAGAAAAGCCGTGTTTTTATACAACTGTGTATTGACGGAGAGAGGCGGCGGGGATATAATAATATCAGAACTTGAAAGGGGATTTTACAAAGCCCATGAGAATAATTTTGTGTGATAGCTACGAGGAGATTTCACAGCGCGCGGCAGAGCTTATTTCCGCCCAGATAACCCTCAAGCCCGACTGCGTTCTGGGGCTTGCCACAGGCTCGTCTCCTGTAGGAATGTATGACCGTCTCGCGGAGATGGACCTTGATTTTTCGGGTGTAACCACCTTCAACCTTGACGAATATTATCCCATCAGCCGTGAAAACAGCCAAAGCTATTATTATTTCATGCAAAAGCACCTTTACAGCCGCGTGAACCTGCGCCCCGAGAACATTCACATTCCCTCGGGCGAGGCAGAGGACGTCGCGCGCGAGTGCAGAGAATATGAGGAGAAGATACAGGCTGCAGGCGGCATCGACCTGCAGGTTCTCGGCATCGGAATGAACGGTCACATCGGCTTTAACGAGCCCGATGACAGCCTGAACACAAAGACGCACCTGACCGACCTTACCGAGAGTACCATCGCCGCAAATTCCCGCTTTTTCGAGAGCGAGGCAGACGTGCCCAGGCAGGCCATAACCATGGGCATTTCGACCATTCTCGCGGCGAAAAAGATAATTCTTCTTGCCAGCGGTGCGGGGAAGCGTGAAGCCATTTCCGCGCTTTTGCGTGACGAGATAAATACCGACATTCCCGCAACAATGCTCAAGGTTCACCCCGACGTTGTGCTTATCTGCGACAGGGAAGCATACGGGGAGAACTGAAAATAAAACAGAAAGGATATCGACCAAATGAAGGCTTTGATCGGTGGCAGAATAGTGCTCAGAGACAAAACTCTCGACGGAAAAGCTCTGCTCTTTGATGAAAAGATAGTCGGAGTGTGCGAACCGAGTGATATCCCCGACGGTGCGGAGGTGATTTGCGCCGAGGGCAAGCTGATTTTGCCCGGACTTGTTGATATCCACACCCACGGCTACGGCGGCGAGGATTGCTCGGACGGCTCACGTGAGGGACTGCATAAAATTGCTCTTGAGCTGCCGAAAAACGGCGTTACCGCCTTCTGTCCTACGACCATGACGCTCCCCTATGACAGCATAGAGCGGGCATTTGACGCGGCGCGCGCAGAACGGGACGGCTTTGACGGCAAGGGGGCGTATGTGCTGGGCGTCAACTGCGAGGGGCCTTTCATAAGTGATGAAAAAAAAGGCGCCCAGTCGGGTGAATTTATAAGACCTCCCGACATGGGGCTGATGGAACGCAACTGCGACGTTTTGCGACTTGTGACGGTTGCTCCCGAGCTTGAGGGAAGCATGGAATTTATCAGGAAAACCGCCCAAATGGGCATCAGAGTGTCTATAGGCCACACATCATGCGACTTTGAGTGCGCCACATCGGCGATAGATGCGGGCGCAAGCCATTTTACCCATCTTTTCAACGCCATGACCCCCTTAAATCACCGCTCGCCCGGCGCGGTCGGCGCGGCGCTGGCGTCCGACGCTTACTGTGAGCTGATTGCGGATACGATTCACGTTCACCCCGGGCTTTTCCCGATGGTGGCAAGGGCAAAAGGAGATCGTTTGATTTTGATTTCCGACAGCATGCGCGCGGCGGGAATGCCCGACGGGGATTATACTCTGGGCGGTCAGGCGGTGACAGTGAAGAACGGCGAGTGCAGACTTTCCGACGGAACTCTTGCAGGCAGCGTTCTGCGGCTGAACGAGGCACTTCGCAATATGGCAAAACACACGGAGCTGTCGCTTTGCGAAGTGGTTTCCATGGCGACGATTAACCCCGCCAAGGCTATCGGAGCGGACGCGGACAGAGGCTCGATAACCGTTGGCAAACGCGCAGATATCGTTGTGTGCGACGACGATTTTAACGTAAAATCAACCTACGTCGACGGCGAATTGGTGTTCGCCGAGTAATAAAAACAATCGGAAAGCGTTTTACGCTTTCCGATTGTTTTTGTAGTTAACCGAATAGAGTAAAGTTTTTTGGGAGACAGTAAATTGAATTGCAAATTTGCTGAAACCCCTTTACTTTTTTCGCCTGTTGTGGTACAATGTCTATGCCAAACAAATCTTAATAAAACAAATGGGGTACCCTTTTATTTTGGGGGCATTGTACCCTTTTTTGCAATTCAATCAGAATTCGGCAAAAACGTAATTCCACTTGAATTGCAATAAGGGTTACCTTTTGTATTTAAGATTTGTTTGGCGACAATCGGAGTTGCGTTTTTCGGTGTGTGCGGCTTCGGTTGCAC
>CAZISP010000158.1:0-4144 GCA_964541955.1 uncultured Lachnospiraceae bacterium | reverse complement strand
GCGAACAGGTTGCCGCTATCCTGTATCGTTATGCTGTATATGCCGGCCGTGATACAAGCGCAGCCAATATGCTGATCAATTTCCTTGATGCCGATCAGATTTCCGCATATGCCGTTCCTGCTATGGAATGGGCAAACGCGGAAGGTCTTATTCTCGGTATGACGGAAAATATCCTGAATCCTTCCGGCGAAGCGACCCGTGCGCAGATTGCTGCGATTCTTGCGCGTTTCAGCCGCGGGGAGTAATTTCATAAAAACATGACACAGGCGGGGGCGAGACTGTGTGCGGCGTTTTTACGCCTCCCTGCCGCAGAATCCATCCCGACGGAACAGAATCTGTACAGATAAAAAAAATCTGTGCAGATTCTGTTTTTTTTGAGAAACAGTGTAACAGGGGCAGAAACGGCGTGTATAAATAGACAAAGAACAGAAACAAACGAAAAACAAAAAGGAGTTACATAAAATGAAAAAGGAACTCAATAAAAACGAAATGATTGAAGAAATCGAACTTACCGAAGAAGTCAAAACCGAAGAACTTACCGAAGAAACCCTTGGAACCGTAGACGGCGGATGCTGGATCTATGTAGCGGCTTTTCTTGTAGGCGCGTATGCAGGCGATCAGATCAACAAGCTCCGCAGAAAGTAAGAAAAAATAAAAAAATCAGAAAAACCTGTAACACCCGGCCAAGCGGTGTGTATAAATAGACAAAGAACAAAAACAAACGAAAAACAAAAAGGAGTTACATAAAATGAAAAAGGACATCACCAAGAACGAAAAGATCGAAGAAATCGAACTCAACGAAGAAGTCAAGGCCGAAGAACTCAACGAAGAAACTCTTGAAACCGTAGACGGCGGGATCGCAGGTTATGTAGCTCTTACCCTCGGTTACTGGTCGGTATGCTACCTCGCAGGCATCGCAAGCGGTTACTGCAAGTAAAAAAATAAAAAATCAAAAAAACTGTAACACCCGGCAAACCGGCGTGTATAAATAGACAAAGAACAAAAACAAAAGAAAAACAAAAACAAAAAGGAGTTACATAAAATGAAAAAGGAACTCAATAAAAACGAAATGATTGAAGAAATCGAACTTACCAAAGAAGTCAAGACCGAAGAACTTACCGAAGAAACCCTTGAAACCGTAGACGGCGGATGCGATCCCTTCACACTTGCACTGCTTGGCTTTGGTATTGCACAGTTTGCAGGTGTTGCAAAGAAGATTCTTTGCTGACAGAAACACAATAACCGAACCGGTACTCCCAAAAAAGAGAGTGCGGGAGTAACCGGAATTAATTACGCTATTATTATAAATAAAAGCTATGATTGAATTATAAGGAGAAATGAAAATGAAAAAGGATACCATCAAGAACGAAATGAACGAAGAAATCGAACTCAACGAAGAAGTCAAGACCGAAGAACTTTCCGAAGAAACCCTTGAAACTGTAGACGGCGGTTGCCTTGTTTGTGCAGCAGCATTCCTCGCAGGTGTATATTTCGGTAGCCAGATGGGTAAGCGTAAATAAAAATCAAACAAAGATAGATACCTTAACGAAGAAACTCAAAAAATTGATAAAAAAGTAGCTGATTCAAAAGGAGAAATAGAAATGGAAAAGAAACTTAACAAGATCGAAGAAATGAACGAAGAAGTTAAGGTTGAAGAACTCAACGAAGAAACCCTCGATAACGTAGATGGTGGCGTTGCTGGTTGGGTAATCGCAGGCGGTGTCGTAATTGTCGTAGGTGTATTCGCAGCAGGTGTTTACAGCGGTTATCAGGAAGCTGCACGCGGTAATTAAATACATAAGCTATCACTCAAACGTTTTTTCACATCTCATTTATTTCAATTTTAATCTTTATATTTTTTCCAAAAAAGGAGCATATAAAATGAAGAACAAGGACAATAACGTAAAATTCGCAGCAGAACTTAATGAAAATAGTCTCGAAATCGAAGTCAGCGATGAACTTCTTGAAGATGTTAACGGCGGCGGGTGGGCTCCGTGGGCGATTGCTGTTGCGGCAGCCGCTGTGTGCAGTGCTCTCAATGATATTCACGATGCAGGAAAAAACGCCGGCAAGATTCTTTACTACGCGACCCACTAAGTTCCAAAAATAAAAAAGCCTGCCGATAATGAACAGGCTTTTTATTCTTCCGTGACCGTTACTTTACATTTTTAATGGATAAGGAAATGAATTATGATAACTACTTTTGATTACGAAGGACATACCATTGTTTTTGACCGTAAATTTTCCTCTGCGTTTCTGATCATCGACGGTGCCACCGCTGATTCCTGCAGCGGGTTTGTTAAAAGCCAGCTTTCCGACTTTGCTCTGAACGGAACGCTGTGTGACGGACGGAGCATTCGGCTGCAAATCAGTTTCAGATTCCCGATCGATCGTGCGGTTCTTTATGTCGACGGAAATCCCGTCATCTATAAGAATGCACTTTGATTTCGGCCACTGTATGTGTTAAGCAGATCGTTGTCACTGAGCTACAATACATGATAAAAAATAGACACC
This sequence comes from uncultured Lachnospiraceae bacterium, assembly GCA_964541955.1. Taxonomy (GTDB): domain Bacteria; phylum Bacillota; class Clostridia; order Oscillospirales; family CAG-272; genus SIG710. Next base: position 1,630 of record CAZISP010000158.1, on the reverse strand, counting down.
AGTTTCTGGTGTTCTTTTTTATCAAAAAAATTTACTTAAACGGAATCTATGCACAAAAATACCTGATTGAGGCAAATACATTGACAATACAAACAAAAACTCATATAATACATATATAATATATTACAGAGACAGAATTGTGATTTTGGTAAATATTGGGGATATAGGACGCGGTTTTCTGTGCGCGGTCAATGAGGTGGGGCGAAAAAATGGGTGATAAAAAACGCATATATACACTGAAAGAAATTGCTGACGAACTTCAGATTGATAAACAAAAAGTGTATCGTTGGGTGATCCGGAATCACATCAGTGAAGTACAACCCAGTGATGTAGTGGGTATTCAACCAAGTGATGTAGTGGGTTGTACGCTTGATTTTGATGCGGATTTTTTGAAAAAAAGCGCGAAATACTATGATGAAACGACTAAAATGCGTATTTGTCAAGCTTTTGGAATGAAAAGTACATCAGAGAGTGCATCAGAAAGTACATCAAAAAGTACATCAAGTACATCAGATGATACACCTGATGTACATCATGATGTGGAGGAAAATACAGCGGAAAATCAGAGCGAGATGGAATTTTTGCGCTGTCAGATTTTGCGAATGAATGAGTATATAACAACTCAGAACGAACAGGTACGTCAGCAGGGGGAAATGATAAATTCTTTGCACCGGGAACTTGAAAAAGAACGGGAGCATAATCGTGAGAAGGACAAGCTGCTTATAGAAACTTTGTCTAAGTTGGCGGATACACAAGCAGCTCTGGCTGTCGGGCAGAGTGCAGAGAAACAGAAGGAACTTGCGGAGACGCTGATCGAAGGTCAGCAGAAGATAGAAAATGTACAGCCTGAACCGCCGGACAGTGGTTATGGTGATTTTGAAGAAGAATTTCATGATACGCCGAAGAAACGAGGATGGCTGCGTCGGGTATGGAATGCAATTAGAGGAAATGATTTATGAAACGAAATTTAGAGAAGACTGAAGAAAACTAAGATTGTCCTGTAATATAAGATGAAAAAATCCGCTGTTTATATCGGCGGATCAGAGGTTTAGTGTCGCGGAATATTGGGCTGGAGTTTCTTGGATACACAATCATAAAAATAAAGAATGATGAGTGTCTGATGGGGAATTCCTGTTTTAAATCCTCGTTTGCAGAACTGCAACATGAGGGCACGGTTTCAGAAATTCAAATAAATTCATATTGTTCCGATGAGTGGACGACATGGATTTAGGGGGAGACGTCTGCAGACGTCTGGGGGAATGCCCCCAACAGGAGCGGAGGAATGTGCTGCTGGAGGTGAAGTTGAAGCGGGACCGGAGGAAGTGCAGACGGCCGATCCTGCATCCCCGTAGCCCCCTCGGAGAGCGCATTGCACTTTTATATTGCCGTCAACTGGTTGGCGGTGGTGTGAAAGTGCTTTTGCGTTACTTTCTCCCTAGAAAGTAACAAAGAGATTGACAGACTTGTTTTTTCATGGTATAATTACAGTAGTCGAAACGACATAATACAGTAAAAGACACAGCAGATGAAAACATACGCTGTGTCTTTTTGTTTTCCAAGAAAGGATGTGAATTTTATAGAAGTAACTATTGCCGGCATGATGGGAAAAGGCAGCATCCGGCACAACAAC
>CAZISP010000157.1:0-4148 GCA_964541955.1 uncultured Lachnospiraceae bacterium | reverse complement strand
TTCATATTTACACAGTAGCCTAAGTTTGTTGCCATTTCCTTTATCTTATTAAACCAATCTTCTTTTGTATCAGATATATTAAATATATCTAAATAATTTCTAATAACATTTTTTACATCTTCTATATTAAATCTACCCTCTTTGAAATCAAAGTTATATCCCGATTCAAGGTCTTTATTAAACAATTCATCATACATATAAAATGTATTAGGTAAAATATCCTTGTATTTTGCAAAATTCACGTAATCGGCAACGATAAGGAAGTAATCGCTGTAGCCCATCTTTTCGATGGTGTCAAGCTCGTAGTTCATTCGCTCGATATACTCGCTCTCACCGTGCTCTGCGGTATATTTGATAAGACCTTTTTCGGTCTTCTTGCACAGACCGTCAAGAGCCAGGCGGCGAAGATAATCGGAGGCACTGCTTCCGTCGGGAACCTTGAATTCGGGCAGAAATTGACTGTCAAAATCAAACTCAAAATTGCACTCGTCGGCAATTTTCGCGGTATTCTCAAGCGCTCTCGGATATTCGGACTCGGGAAAAAGCATACGCATCTCACCGTCGTCCTTGAAATAAAGCTCGCCCGTGGCAAAGCTCTCGTATTTCTTCTCGCCAACGACCGTTCCAGTCTGTATGCACATCAGCACTTCCTGAACCTTTGCGTCCTGACGGCGAAGATAGTGGGCGTCGTTTGTGGCAACAAGCTCAAGATCGGCTTCACGCGCTATCTTAACAAGCTGAGGAAGTATCTGCTTTTGCTCGCTTATACCGTGATTTTGTATTTCAATATAGAAATTCTCGCGTCCGAAAATGCTCTTCATTTCAAAAGCATATTCAAGTGCGTCCTCGTATCTGCCGCCAAGAAGCAACACGGGAATCTTGCCCGCAAGACAGCCCGACAGGGCAATAAGCCCCTCGCTGTGGGTACGAAGCAGTTCCAAATCAATGCGGGGCTTTGAGAAAAAGCCCTCGGTGTAGCCCATTGAGACCAGATAAATCAGATTTTTGTAGCCGATTTCGTTTTTGCAGAGAAGCACAAGGTGATTGTAATTCTTTTCGCTGTCCGCGCTTGCACGGTCGAATCGGGAGCTCGGAGCAACGTAGACCTCGCAACCGATTATGGGCTTTATGCCCGCTTTTTTGCACTCAAGATAAAAGGAGACCGCGCCGTACATCACTCCGTGGTCGGTTATTGCAACCGCGCTTTGACCGCATTCTGCCGCCCTTGCGGGTATCTCACTTATACGGCAAGCGCCGTCAAGCAGGCTGTATTCGCTGTGCAGGTGCAGATGAACGAACTCTCCCATTATCTCACTTCCCTTCAGTTTTTCTCGCTATTTCCTTGATTTTTTGTATTCTGTGATTAAGCCCCGATTTGGATAACGTTGGGCTGAACATACTGCACATCTCACTAAGAGATGCTTCGGGGTTTTCAATTCTTATTTTCGCCGTCTCGCGCAGGTCATCGGGCAGAGCTTCAAGCAGACCTGCCGCCTCTATTTTTTTAATTGCGGCAATTAACTCTCTCGCTGCATTGACCGACTTTGACAGATTTCCCATCTCGCAGTTGGCGCGGCGGTTGATGTCGTTTTTTAGCTCACGCATAAGCTTGTAATTCATGCATTCGAAAATAAAGGACGACGCACCCATGATGCCGATGATGTCCTCGATATTCTCGCTTTTCTTGAAGTAAAGCCCCACGCCGCCCCGTCTGTTGGCGGTTTTGGGCTGATATCCCAGCTGTGACAGCAAGGAATAGAATTTCTTTGCCGATTGTGCGTCCCCCACGGTAAATTCCAGGTGATATGAGGTTTTCGGGTCGCTGACGCTTGCAGTAGCAATGAAAGCACCGCGCAAATAAAACGCAGTACAGCCGTCGCACCTGAATCCAATTATGCCCTTTAACGACTCGCTCGAATCCGATTGAATAATGTTTATTTTTTCGGCTATCGTGCGGGACACGAAGGATATCGTGTAAAAATCTCTGCCGAATCTTGATTTTTTGCCGATTTCAATGTTTTTGGCACCCTGACCGAAAGCTATTTCTTCAAATATCTCTGCCGTATCGCTGTGAGAAAGCGTTAACGAAACCGTGTCGCCGTCAAGCGCAGCCGACAGCATAAGACCGTAGAAAAAAGCCTTTTTACAACAGGTTGGGCACTTTACGTTCTTTTGCAGAAGCTCGGTTTTAAGTCCGTCCGAAAATGACATTTATCTGTCCCCCACGACTTTAATCTCACATTCAAGCTGAACGCCAAATCGTTCAAGCACCGTTTTCTTGATATGCTCGATAAGGCCGAGCACGTCTCCGGCCGTCGCGCCGCCGCGATTGATGATAAAGCCCGCGTGCTTTTCCGACACCTGTGCGCCACCGACTGTATAGCCCTTAAGCGCGCAATCCTCCACAAGCTTGCCCGCAAAATGCCCCTCGGGACGCTTGAAAACACTGCCCGCGCTCGGGAATTCAAGAGGTTGTTTATCCTGTCGTCGGCTCATGTAATCGCTCATTCTCGCTTGAATTTCGGCAGGGTCGTCGTATTTAAGTTCAAACGTCGAGCCGAGCACCACGTATTCGGGGTGTTCGGTGAAAACTGTATGGCGGTAGTCGAAATTCTGCTCCGCATTGCTCAACACAAAAGTCTCATCTTTTTCCATGTCATAGCATTTCGTCTCAAAAACAACGTCCGAAACCTGACCGCCGTATGCGCCCGCGTTCATTGAGACACAGCCGCCCACGCTTCCGGGGATTCCGTATGCAAACTCCAGCCCCGAAAGTCCGTTTTTTTGCGCTTCTATCGCCGTTTTGATAATCGACGTGCCGCCGAGAGCGGTAATTTTGTTACCGTTGACCGTTATCGCTTTCATCGCGCAGCTTGAAACCACAACGCCGTTAAATCCGAGGTCGGTGAAAAGGATATTACTGCCGTTTCCAACGATAACGAAACGCTCTTGGGCTCGCCTTGCGGCGCGAAGCGTTGCAATAAGTGCTTCTTCCGTCTCGGGCTCGGCAAAGTATTTCGCTCTTCCTCCGATACGGAAGGTCGAGTGAAGAGAAAGCGGCTCGTTTTCTTTAATTTTCACGTCACATGATAGCTCTGCGAGAGCCGTCTTAAAATCTGTCATCAAATTATTCTCCGCAAATGATTTCTTCAAGCTCCGAAAGGCTTGAAATTGTATATTTTATGGGAAGATCGCTTGTTTTGCCGTTCGGGTTATACCAACAGCAGTCGATTCCGTATCCTATGCCGCCCGCCATGTCGGATGTGAGCGAATCGCCGATAACGAGCGCCTTTTCGGGAGCAAAATTCTCGATTCCCTGCTCCACCGCTTCAAAAAATCTTCTGTCGGGCTTTTCACAACCGATTTCGCCCGAAATGAACAGCTTCTCGAAAAATTCATTCAAGGGCGAGGCGGCAAAACGCTTCTTTTGAACGTATTCAATGCCGTTTGTGATTATGTACATCTTTGCCTTTCCGTAGAGGCGGCGGCAGATGTCCAAAGCACCGTCAATGGGATAGTTCTGAAGGGCGAGATTGTCGGTGTAATTGAGAGAAAGTGCGTTGAAATCCGTGTCAAAGCCATATTTTGCGCCGAATTGACGGAACCGCTCGACTCTCAGTGAATCCTTATCTATTTCGCCGCGTTCAAGTGCCTTCCACATACCGTCGTTTATGGCGCTGTAAAGAGCTACGCCCTCGTCGTCAATCTCGACACCTATGTTTTTCATAGATTGGCGAAGTGCCATTTCCTCGCATTTTAGAAAGTCAAAAAGCGTTCCGTCTGCATCAAAAAGCAGGTATTCGTATCTCATGGTACACCTCTCCAAAATATCATTATCATTATTATAGCACTTATTTTTATATATTTCAATATTAAATTTGAAATTGGACTTGCCAAAAGCTTTTTTTTAAGGTATAATATATCTGTATATTTATGCCACCCATTCGGAGGACACAATGAATAGAAAAACATTAAGAATCGGTATGCTGGGTTTCGGCTCCATGGGCAGAACTCACACCTGCGTTATAAAAAATCTTCCCTTTTTCTACCCTTCACTCGGTTTTGACGTGAAAGTGGCGGGCGTTTGCACCACCACCATTGAAAAATCCCGCGACGTTTGCCGTCTCCATGACATAGAGATTGCAACC